>DOWN01000248.1 GCA_003519545.1 Bacteroidota bacterium | reverse complement strand
TCATTATTGTTATCAATTTTTTCATTATCAATTTCAAATGCTCAACCTTGGACTCTTTACCAAACAGGAGTTCCTTACTCGTTATTCGCAGTTGATTTCTTAAATGCAAATACGGGTGTTGCCGTAGGTCAGGGCGGAACTATAATTCAAACCTTAGATGGTGGTGTTGAATGGTCAGTCAGAAGTCAGACAATTAATATTTGGTTAAATGATGTTGCTTATACTCCGGCAGGAGTTTTTGCAGTTGGTATGGGTGGTGTAATTATGAGATCTCAGGATAACGGTTCCACTTGGCAGGTTAGCAGAGCTTTCTCACACGAAGATCATACTTTAAGAGGTGTTGCATACAATCCTTTTGATAATACTGTTCATGCTGTAGGTTATGCAGGATCATATTACGTTTTATCTGCACCTTTCACAAACGGAACTTGGGTTCAAAGATTTGATATTCCATATACAATGCATTCTATCGCTTTTGCCCCTAATGCTGATATTAACGGCAGAGGAATAATTGCCGGAACTGATGGTAAAGTCTGGAGATCAACTAATGGTGGTTCAAGCTGGACTCCAAGAAATACAAACAGATATGACTATATGAATGATGTTGTTTTCTTAAACGATGATGTGGCTATGATTTGCGGAAATAACGGAACGATTTTAAGATCGACAAACTGGGGTGGTACATGGTCTTTAAATTTACAATTCTTAACGGTTGAACATCTCCGTTCTATTGATATGTTCACTGACGGTATGAATACAAAAGTAACAATTTGCGGAGATCACGGTAAAATTATGACTTCAAATGATAACGGATTTACTTTCATAGATCAGTTAAACGGAGAGGGAAGACATATGTATGGTGTTTCTCTGTTATCAGTAACTGACGGAATAACTGTCGGTGAAATTGGGTCAGCAACTTCCGGGGCTATGTATGTTACATCTGCTAACGGTATTGTCGGAATTACAAATTTAAATACCGAAGTTCCTTCAAAATACAAACTTGAACAGAATTATCCTAATCCATTTAATCCTGTAACAAAAATTAAATTCGCATTGCCGGTATCTGAACAGGTTATCTTATCTGTTTATGATATGACAGGAAGAGAAGTTGCTAATTTAGTGAATTCAAAATTAAATGCAGGAACTTATGAATTTAGTTTTGACGGTACAAATCTTTCAAGCGGAGTTTATATTTATAAATTAAGTTCAAATTCTTTTTCAGAAACTAAAAAAATGAGTTTAATTAAATAACGATTTTAACCGGTAAATTTATTACCGGTTAATTTTTACTTTATTCACCCTGAAAAAAGTAAAACAAAAATAAAATTATGAAAAAATTATTATTACTTTTAACATTAGTATTAAGTGTCTCAGTTGCAAATGCACAGTGGATGCCAAACCAAACTGGTGTTCCATATTCATTGTTTGCAGTTGATTTCTTTAATGCAAACACTGGTGTTGCAGTCGGTCAAGGCGGCACTATTGTAAGAACTACTGACGGCGGATTAAACTGGACTTTGGTTTATCAGGACGTTGCAGGAAACTATTGGCTAAATGATGTTGTGTTTACCTGGGCAGGTTATGGTTTTGCTGTAGGTAAAGGTGGAATCATTTTACGTTCTACAAATTTCGGTGCAACTTGGACTGTCGTCAGAGCACAATCAAATGATTTACATACTTTAAGAGGTGTTACCTATAATGCTTCAGATGAAAGTATTCACACAGTTGGTTTTGCAGGAACTTACTTCGTATCTAATAACGGTACTCACTGGACACAAAGATTTGATATTAACAAAACAATGCATTCAATTGATTTTGCACCTGATTCTTCAGCAAATGGTAGAGGTATCATTGCAGGTACTGACGGTTCAGTTTGGAGATCAACAAATGCTGGTGGAACATGGGCTCCAAGTTTCACAGGAAGATATGATTATATGAATGATGTTGTATTCTTAGGAAATGATGTTGCAGTTATTTGCGGTAATAACGGTACTCTTTTAAGAACTACTAATTGGGGTGGTACTTGGTCAGTTGAAATGCCCGGATTTACTTTCGAACATTTAAGAAGCATAGACGCGTTTGCTGATCCAATGGATCCATTTAACCCTGATGCTTATAAAGTAACTACTTGTGGTGATAATGGTACTATCTTAACATCCAATGATGGCGGAAGTTTTTATTTAAATCAGTTTAGTGGAACAGGCGCTCATTTATATGGAGTTTCCTTAAAAGGATTTACAGACGGAGTTGTTGTTGGTGAAGTTGGAACCGGTGCAACAAACGGATTTGTTGTTATGACTTCATCTAACGGGGCAGTCGGAATTTCTCAAAATGGTTCAACTGTTCCTTCAAGTTTTGAATTGAGTCAGAATTATCCTAATCCATTCAATCCTTCAACTAAAATTAATTTCTCAATCGCAGTTGCAGGTCCGGTTGAATTATCAGTTTATGATATTAACGGTAAATTAGTTTCTAATCTTGTTAATACTAAATTAGGTGTAGGAAACTATACTTATGACTTCAATGCATCACAACTTTCATCAGGAACTTATATCTATAAACTTGTTACGAATGATTTTGTAGATACAAAGAAAATGACTTTGATTAAATAATCAGTAATTAAAATTTTCAGGTTAACTCTATTATTATAAAAGAGTTAACCTGATTAGTATTGTTCTGTAAAATTAAAATATTTACAGTTTTTTAACTTCGGAAACCCTCCAAAAACACGCGAGAATCAGCATATTTTTGTAATTATGTTAATTCACCGCTATTAATCCTTGACATTCATATCACTTTTTTATAATTTGTAGTAGTATAACTGTCTGTAATTGAAGTTAAACTGTATATAATCTTTAAAAATAACTTTTAATTTTATATAACCTATAACAAACTTTAATAAACTAACTTAATTTTTCGACTATGAGAAAATTATTAACTGTTTTAGCTCTTATTTTCACTGTGTCATTTGCTAATGCACAATGGGCTCCAAATACTACCGGAGTTCCTTACTCTCTTTTTGCAGTAGATTTTTATGATGCCAACACTGGTGTTGCTGTTGGACAAGGCGGTACTATAGTAAGAACCATAAATGGTGGATTAAACTGGACTCTTGTTTATCAGGATATTCCTTCAAATTACTGGTTAAATGATGTTAAATATACTCCATTTGGATTTTTTGCTGTTGGTAAAGGTGGAATAATTTTAAGATCAATTGACTTAGGTGCTACCTGGACAGTCAGCAGAGCATTATCAAATGATTTACATACATTAAGAGGTTTAGATTTCAATCCTTTTGATGGTGATGTTCACGCAGTTGGTTATGCCGGTGCTTATTTCACATTTGATGGTTTTGTATGGACTCAAAGATTTGATATTAACAAAACAATGCATTCAATTGCATTTGCTCCTGACGCTGCTTTTAACGGAAGAGGTATCATCGTTGGTACTGACGGTGCTGCTTGGAGAACAATCAATGGTGCTGTTTCCTGGTCAATGGTTGCAACTAACAGATATGACTATTTAAATGATGTCAGATTCTTAGATGATGATTATGCAGTTGTTTGCGGTAATAACGGTACTTTATTAAGAACTTCAAACTGGGGTGGTACTTGGTATGTTGTTCCTGCTCCCGGAATGGCTCCTGGAACTCATTTAAGATCTATCGATGCTTTTGAAGATCCAATGAATTTAGGTGATCCTTCATTCTTTAAAGTAACTACTTGCGGTGATGATGGTGTTATCTATACATCAAATGATGGTGGTGATAACTATATCGTTCAGGCAAGCGGAACTACTAATCATTTATATGGTGTTTCTTTAAAAGGATTCACAGATGGTGTTGTTGTCGGTGAAATCGGTTCTTCAGGTACAAATGGTTTTGTCGTTATGACTTCATCAAACGGTGCAGTTGGTATTTCTCAGGTTGGTTCTGAAGTTCCTGCTAAATACACTTTAAGCCAAAACTATCCTAATCCTTTCAACCCTTCAACAAAAATTAACTTCTCTATTCCTAAATCAGGAATGGTTCAGTTAGCAGTTTATGATATGACTGGTAAATTGGTTGCTAATCTTGTTAACAGTAATTTAAATGTAGGTACTTATTCTTATGAATTTAATGCTTCTAATTTAGCATCAGGTACTTATATTTACAAATTAGTTACTAATGATTTTGTTGAAACTAAGAAAATGACTTTAGTAAAATAATAAATTATTAACTTAAATTTAAAAAGCCCTTCAGAGTAAAATCTGAAGGGCTTTTTTTTTGCTCATTAATTCTATGATTAGTTAAATTTATTATTCCTTACTTCCTCTCGCAATGTTTCCGCATCCCATGAATCATCCTGTCTTAAATCTTTATTGTGAATATCCGCTTTTATTATCTCCTCCATTTCATTATTTCTTTCCCTGACCGTATCTATATATTTATTATTGTCATTTCTCACGCTTGCCAGATCTTTTAATATCTTATCATCGTGTTTTAAAAATTTCCTTGCCAATCTGTCTGCTTTGAACGCTCTGAATCCCAATAACTTCATTGCATCCACAGCCGTTCTCATTGATGTGTCTAAAGTCTCTCTGTAAATATGCAACATTCCTGCATCGAGTAAATCATAAGCATCAAATCGGTCATGAGCCCTAACTAATATGTGTAAATGAGGATAATGTTTTTTAACTGTATCTACTATTTCGAGATTTTTCTCCGCGGAATCTAAACAAACAATTATAACTTTTGCACTTTCTGCACCTGCAGATTTTAATAAATCATATCTGGATGCATCTCCATAATAAACTTTGATACCCATTTTTCTTAATAATTCAACCCTGTCAGAATCTATATCTAAAACGGTTGTTTTAATTCCATTTGCATTCAGAAATCTGCCGATTATATTTCCAAATCTTCCGAACCCTGCTATAATCACAGGATTTTTTTCTTCAAATTTATCGTCTTCTTTTTCATCTGGTTTTTCAGTGGTTCCTACTCTTGTAAGAATAAATTTTTCATTTATAAGCATTAACAGCGGAGTAATTCCCATCGTTATTGCAACTACAGCCATCATTGTTTTTGTAATCTGATCGTCAAAGATTCCTTCCTGTGATGTGAATGAAAGCAAAACAAATGCAAACTCACCTATCTGACAAAGCCCAATTGAAAAAAGAAAATTCTGATCAAGACTCATTTTAAACAATTTACCTATTATAAATAATACCAGAAGTTTTATAGCCATTATACCTAAAACTAATGAAACGATTGTTAACGGACTATTAGAAATAAGGTTGAAATCAATTGATGCACCGACAGCAATAAAAAATAAACCGAGAAGTAAACCTTTAAACGGTTCAATATCGCTTTCTAGTTCATGCCTGTATTCACTGTTAGCGAGAACTACACCCGCTAAGAATGTGCCTAATGCAGGGCTTAAACCAACCTGTGTCATAAGAACTGTTATTCCGATAACTAATAATAATGCAGTTGCAGTGAATAATTCCCGTAATCTTGTTTTTGCAATTGCTCTGAAAATTGGAGGTGCAATAAGTCTCCCGAGAAAAATAACAAATGCTACGGCACCTAATACAGCAATAGTTTGTAACCATCCCGGTAATGTGCTTACTAATGTTTCGCTGTGATGTTGATTTGAATCAACCGAACCTGTAATTTTTGAAATTACAAGTAGTGGCATTAAAGCAAGTATCGGAATCACTGCAATATCCTGAAAAAGTAATACTGAAAATGAACTTTGACCGGAATCAGTTTTAAACAATCCTTTTTCATTTAGTGTTTGCATTACAATGGCTGTTGAAGACATCGCTAATATCAATCCTATCGCAACCGACTGATTCCATTGAAGACCTATTATAAACGCAGCAATGCCGGTAATCAGAGCCGTCAATATAACCTGTAATCCGCCCATACCGAGAATTGATTTTCTCAGTTTCCATAGTAACTCAGGTTCAAGTTCGAGTCCTATTAAAAACAACATCATCACAACTCCAAACTCTGCAAAGTGCATAATATCTTCACCTTCCTGACCAATAAATCCGAGAAGAGAAGGACCGATAATGATACCTGCGAGAAGATACCCAAGCACAGAACCTAATCCAAGTTTTTTAGCAATAGGTACCATAACAACTGCCGAAAGCAGGTAAATAAACGCCTGAAAGAAAAATGAGTTTTCCATATTTATAAATTACATTAATCTCATATTCTTTGAAATTCAAATTAATTTTGATTAAGTTGTGTAAACTCATCACAGAATAAACTTCATATTGCAAAAAAGACATTTTGATACATTTGATGCTTTCAGGTTCTTAGCCTTCTTCAAAGTTTTTTTATTACATCTTCCGGTTTTTACTTTTCCGGTATTCACTTTTTTTAAAGAAGGCGGAAATATAGGAGTAAATTTCTTTTTTGTCTTAAGCGGATTTTTAATTACTTATTTAATTTTATATGAGAAAAATTTAAAGGGGACTTTCTCTCTTAAAAATTTTTTTATAAGAAGAATTTTAAGAATCTGGCCCCTGTTTTATTTAGTTCTTTTGTTAGCAATGTCTGCTCCTTATATTATTTCATATTTCAACTTACCTTATTCAAATGCAGGATATGAACCAAATTGGTTAATGTCATTTTTGTTTTTGGAAAATTATATGATGATGATAAATAAAATGGAGCCAAATGTAGTTCCGCTTGGTGTTATGTGGACTTTATGTGTTGAAGAACATTTTTATATCTTATGGGGACTTTCTCTTTTTTTTATAAAGATTAAAAACATTCCTAAATTAATTTTACTTTCTATTCTTATTGCTAACGTAACAAGAATATTTTATTTCAATTATGATATCGGATTTATTGATGTATTTTCAAATCTTGATTATTTTGCATATGGGGCTATTCCCGCATATTTACTCGTTACCAAAGAAAATTTGTTTACAGATTTTATAAATAAAATCAGATTGGATGTTAAATGGTTGTTTATAATTCTTCTTTTATTGTATATAATTCTTTCACCTAATATTTTTTATACTTATAAAATATTAATTGAACCGACAATTTTTGGTTTTGGATTTTTTGTATTGTTATCTTTCACAATTCCACAAAATTCAAAAATAAAAATTTCAGATAATAATATACTTAGTAAACTCGGAATCTATACCTATGGATTGTATCTTTTCCATCCTATACTTACAAGTATCTCATTTAAATTGTTCGGTTATTTTAAACTGCCTGTGGAGACACCCCTTAATGCCTTTCTGTTTTCGTTATGTGCATTTGTTTTAACAGTTATTACTGCTTATTTATCTTATAACCTGTTTGAAAAAAAATTCTTAAAACTTAAAAATAAATTCAATTACTGAATAAATCATTTAAGTAATATTTATTGTTCAGATCATTCAGTGAAAATTTTTCATTTGTCAGACCGTCAAGCAGCAGTTTATAATTATCGGCGTATTCTTTAATTTCATTATTCTCTAATTTATGTGTTCCGTGAACAATAAAAGGCGGCAAGTAAGTCATTCTGCATAATCTTGCAGTTTGTTCAAACGGCGGTATTAATTCTCTGATTGAATATTTATTCAGTCCTTCTTTTGTATAAGCATCGAAACTTCCGCCTGAACTGATTGTATTAAATAACCATTTACCTTCGAGCGATCTACCCTGATTTCCGTAAGCCCATCCGTGCTCTAACACAAGGTCTATCCATTCTTTCATTAGAGGAGGACAACTATACCAGTAAAAAGGATGTTGCCAGATTATAATATCATTCTGCTCAAGTAATTTTTTTTCATGTTCAATATCAATATCGTAATCAAAATATTTCTGATAGATATCATTAATAGTAACATTTTTTACCTGATTTGCCACAGAAATTAATTGTTTGTGAACACGTGAAAGTTCAAACGAAGGGTGTGCAAATACAATTAAAATTTTTTTCAAAATTAACTCTTTAAAAGAATTTGTGAAAAATTAAAAACATCAGAATAAGAATTATATAACGGCACCGGTGCTATTCTTATCACATCAGGTTCACGCCAATCACATATTACACCTTCTTTTGTCAACCTGTCGTAAATCTTTTTCCCGTCTTTAAAAGTTCTCAAAGATAATTGACATCCCCTTTGAGAAGGATCTTCAGGTGTTATAATACTTATATTTTCAGTATTATTATTTTTAATCAGGAATTCACAATACCCTGTTAACTTCTCACTTTTTGTTCTTAGATTATCAATACCCGCTTCATCAAATATATCAAGCGAAGCTCTTAGTGATGCCAATTGAAAAATCGGAGGATTACTTAACTGCCAACTTTCAACTGTGGGGATTGCTTCATATTCCGGTCCCATTAGAAAACGGATTTTTTTATTATGTCCCCACCATCCTTTTAGTTTAGGAATTTTTTCATCAGTTAAATGTTTCCTGTTTACATACGCTCCACCAATTGCTCCGGGTCCGGCATTCATATATTTATAATTACACCAAACTGCAAAATCAATTTTCCACTTGCTTAACTCAAGTTTTAAATTTCCTGTTGCATGTGCCAAATCAAATGCAACTATACAACCCATCTTATGCCCGGCTTTAGTTATTTCAGCCATTTCAAATGCCTGACCTGAATAATAATTTACCCCTCCCATCATAATCAAAGCAATTTCATTCCCGTGTTTATAAATGTAATCAATTAATTTATCTGTTTTAATTATATCTTCACCCTCATCGGCAGAAAATTCTATCAAACAATCTTTTACATTCAAGCCGTGAAATTCTATTTGGCTTTTAACTGCATATATATCTGAAGGGAATGCATTTTTCTCAATTAAAATTTTGTTTCTCTTTCCTTCCGGTCTGTAAAATGAAATCATCATTAAATGCAAATTGGTTGTCAATGAATTCATATTAACAACTTCATCGTTATCTGCACCGACCAATCTTGCCGTAGATTCAGTCAAAAATTCATGATAGGGAAGCCAAGGTCTTTTTGCATTAAGATGTCCTTCAACTCCGTAAATTTTCCAATCCTCAAGTTCCTGAAGAATATAATCCTTTGTTGTTTTTGGTTGAAGCCCCAATGAATTTCCACACAAATAAATTGTGTTATCGGGAATATAAAATTTATCTCTGAAGTTTTTTAATGGATCTATTTTATCCATTTCAATAGCAAAATCTTTTCCGGTTTTATACACTTTAATTATTTAAAATTTTATATAAAAAAATTCTTGATGGTGCAGCATCTCCCTTCCAGTCGGGAATTTGAATACTACAGTAATAATATCCGTCTTCAATAAAATCATCAACATATATCATTTCCGAAATAGTCTTTTTAGAAACTTTATCATTTACTTCGTTATTTTTATTCACATCCCAGTATATATGATGATTGCTTAATTTACCTTCATCAAACATTCTGTCCACGCTCGGCATATCTACTAATAAATGTTTTATCCCCAAAGAAACAATTTTTTTCATCGCTTCATTTGTAAAAAATGGAAATCCTGTATCGGAATATCTCCGGTTTAGTTTGGACTTGTCATTCGGAGTTGTTCTTATTATCAATCCATCTGCAGAAAAATTTTCCGGAATCATTACGGAAGTTATTATAAAATCACCCCGTAATAAATCAGGATTATAACTTTCATTGATTTGAGATTCATATTTAACGGGATCTACCGTTATCAAATATGCTTTAAATAAAATTAAACTGAATAATTGATTTACATAAATTCTATCATAAGTAATATGTCCGCAACACTCTGTGTGAGTTCCGTTACAGTGTGGAATTATTGAATAACTTTCAAAATTACAACTTCCGCCTTTCCTTATATCACCTACAAAACTTCCCGATTTGTATGCTTCTGCGTTTGCCTTATCCACATCATATGTATTTGGCTGACTGCGATTAAAATCTATTTCAATTGAAATTTTTAATGGATCAGATAAATCAATTTTTTCATCATTTAATTTAATAATCATCTTGAATCCAGATATTTAAATTTTATTTGTTCAAATTCGCCGAGTTGAATATAATTCAACAATAATCTGTTTGTTTTTTCCGTATATTCACTTCCTTTTTTTAATGCAAATGAAAACTGAACTATCTCTTCTTTCATTGGATACATTAAAACATCCGTATAGTCATTCATTTTTATATAATATCTTAGAACATAATCACTTGCTACAAAAGCAAAAACCTCTTTTCTGTTAAGTGCGTTAAATCCTTCTTCATAATTATTAAAATAAATAACATCTGCTCCAAGTGATTCAATCCCCGCATCATCATACTCTCTTAATACACCCACTTTTTTCCCGGATAAATCTTTTTTATTTAAAATTTTTGAATTAAGAACATCCTGAGTAATTATATTAGTCACACCTGCTGTAAAAAAACTAACCGCAACTACGCTTACAAACATCCAAATAATAGTTACCAACCTTCCGGCAAATGTAACAGGATTTTTTTCACCGGCAATTGTTGTAAATGTCGTCCCTGCCCAGAATAAACCGTTCCCAATTCCTTTTAAAACACTTTTTCCGTAATCATCTTTGTTAACTTTTCTTTCAAAAAGCCAAATTAAAATTCCCACCGGTAAAAAACTTAAAATGAATACAAGCATCAACTGTACAAACTGCCAGGAAAAAATTATATCTAAAATACTTTCAAAAACTTTTACATTAGAAATATCTGTAACAGCAAATCCAATCTCCGAAGAATAATATGGATAAGTTAAATCCAACATACTGTAATTCATAGAATCCAATCCGACATTACTGATTATGATATCCACATTACCCGAATCCAAAGAAGTATATAAACCTGTTACAGGAATTTCAATAAATTCATAATTTATATTGTTCCGTTTTGCCATCAGTTTCCATAAATCTACCGCGATGCCTTCCCAGTCTCCGGTTACTGATTTAAACGAAAAAGGTTTAGATTCATAAACTCCGGCTTTAATTTTTTTTCCGTCTAAAAAAGTTGAATCGGCTTTTAAATTATTAAAACTGAGTGAACAAATTAATGCCGTTAAAAGTATAAAAATTTTCATAAAGTGATATATAAAATGTTAATTATTTAAATAAATATCACTGAAATAAACTTTATGCAATTTATAATCCATTTATAAACCATCTTAAATTTATTATTTTTATATATGCGATTTTTTATACTTTCACTATTCCTGATTTCTTATAATTCAGTTGTTTTGTCACAAAATGCCGAATCACAATCAGGAAAAATCAAATCAGAAATTAAAGGTTTTGAAAAACTAACTGTTGAAACAAACGATCAGGAACAGGCAGATATAAGTTTACGTGAGCATATTACTGAATTTTTTCCGATAATACCGGAAAGAGAAATTGAGTCTATCCTTACCACACGTGAATCTAAACCATTGATGAAAATTAATCCTGAAACGGGTGATACTACTTACACTCAGGAATGGAGTTTCAATGTTAAGGAAAATTTTCTTGCCGACACTACAAAAATTTTGTGGGAATTGAATATCCCTCAGTTTCAGTCTAATATTTACCAACTTTATAAAGATGATACTTTATATATAGACACATGGAATCATGTTGTAGGTACTATTAAAACAAAAACGCTTACCGGAAATTTTGAAGCATTCAGAGTAAGAAACTGGCCCTCTTGGAAAGACCCTGACCCTAAGAAGGCACATCTCGAAGCGACTCCTCCCGGACCAAAAAATCCGCTCGGACTTTTTACTGTTTGGTATGATCCGAATTCATTAAGATATTTTCACGGCACTAATAAACCACATTTACTTGATAATGAAGACAGAGACTTATCACACGGTTGCGTAAGAACAGGAAACGATAATATTGATAAAATGAAAAGGTTTTTAATTAAGAGAGTTATAAAATCTCGTGATTTATCAGGTTGGATTAAAAGTAAAAAATCTATGCAGTTTGATTTTGCAGAAGAAGATAAATTCCCCGTAAGAATTATTTATAAAACTTTTGATATTAACAGTGATGAAAATGGTAATTATATAGAGTTATACGATGACATTTATAAATATTCAAATCCAAAAAATATAAATCCCAAAAATAATGATGTTAGTCTGATAACACTTACTACCGTAGAAAATATAAAAGAGGAATTTAAAAGAGAATTTAATAAGGGATTAAATGAAGAACAACTCAATTTTTTGGCAGACTGGCTTGTGAACAACGGTAAAGTTTATGAAAGATATTATTTCAGCGAACTTAAAGAAAAATTTTTAATGCAATAAATTAAAAACTTTCATCCCGCCAACGTTTGATTTTCCATTTCGAATCGCTTGTAGGTCTTGTGATACTCATATCAGCAAATCCGTTTAATGTAATTATCTCACTCGGATTAAAAGTTATTGTTAAATTAAAACTTCTTTTAATTGATGTGTTGAGTGAATCTCCCGACTGAAAAATTATATTGTTCCAGATTAAATCAAGTTTCTGTGCCGAACTGAAAAGCCCGTTCGTAGTTCTCATTTCTGTTTGCCTGTCCCATGATACATCAAATCCTTGAGCATAATCTCTGTATATAAAAATAAAATCTTCATTTAATAACCCTCCGTAAACGGATGTATCTTTAAAAGTATAAGCATATTTGAAATTCTGGAATAAACCGTCTATTGTTTTCTGATCGGTAATTATATTGGTAGGTGTCCGTGTGTCAAGTTTTGGAGAGAACAGATTATCACAACCGGTTATTCCAGTTAATATAAGCAATATGATAATCAGTCTTTTCATATCTTAATTAACAAAACTTGCTTTTAAAAAACTCCAGGTTGTATCTTCAGGTGCATTTTTAAAATCATACCAGTCTTTTATTCCCCAAAGATTTCTTGAGTCCGGAATTAGAACAAATCTTAATTTTCCCTTTGTCGTTTTGGGAGTGACTTGTCTGTTATGATTGAAGACAAGCAAATAATCAGCATCATATATTGCACTGTCTATAGAAGTAATTAAATTATCATTTGATAAAAATAAGTTTGATGAAGATTCTGTGCTTGTTACTGATACAAGATTTGTATAATAAATCCTTTCACTGTTAATATTCCAGTTCGCTAATACCGGAAACTGCAATTCAGTAGGGGCATCAGCAAAATATCTGAAAGACGTTCCCGCAAATGCCGAATCAATAAAACATTTCATATAATTGTTTGTATTTTTTTCGGCAATGGCAAACTGCAAATTTATCATAACTAAGTTAGGTGATGTCGGGGGAGTAAAATTTGATCTCGGGTCAATTGGTGGCTCAACTTCACGTGTGCTGAACAGACCGCATCCCGCTATTAACAAAAACAATATGAAAAAAAATTTATTCATTTTTTGATACCGAATAAAATCATCCTTGCTGAATTATTCCTGTTAAAATTATTTCCGTAATAATCACCGAACGATTTATAAATTTTAATTCCGACTGATTCAAAGTTTTTCTTCATCTCTTCAAATTCATATAATCTCAATTTCTCATAATACTCATTTTTTTTCTGACCTTTTTTAATAATGATTTTTTTTGTTACAAAGTTTCCTTCAATTTTTCTTCTCTGAATCATTATTGAATCATTGTATTTATTTCTTGAATAGGGAATTATATTATCTGTTAAATGTTTTTTATTTATATGGTCAAAAACAAAATATCCGCCTTTTTTCAAAGATGAAGACACATTTTTTAAAACTTTAAGGTTTTCATTCTCATTTTCAAAATACCCGAAACTCGTAAATAGATTTACCGCTAAATCAAAAGATCCTTTGAAATTAAAGTTTCTCATATCCTTTATCAAAAATTTCGCTTTTAAATTTTTTTCAGGACTGTTTTTTAAAGATTTTTCTCAATCGTTTATAAGATAAGGCGATAAATCAAAACCTGTCACCACACAACCCCTTCTTGCAAGTTCAAGAGAGTGCCTTCCTGCTCCGCAACATATATCAAGTGCATTCTCTCCCGAGTTAAACTTTACATTCCTTTGTATAAGGTTAATAAGATTTCTTGCATCGTCTTCATTTCTGTGTTTATATAATTCAAGATAAAATTTGCTTGAAAACCAAACCTTAAACCAATCCATCTAAACGGAAACTCTCCCCTCAAGTGCTTTCGCAAGAGTCACCTGATCTGCAAATTCCAGTTCCGAACCGATTGGTATTCCTCTGGCTATTCTCGTAATTTTTATTCCAAGTGGTTTTATCAGTTTGTTCAGATAAAGAATAGTTGTTTCGCCTTCCACATCCGGATTTAATGCAAGAATTATTTCATCAATTTGTAAATCTTCACTGTTCAGTCTGTCTAAAAGTTCTTTTATTCTTATATCATTTGGACTTATACCGTCAAGCGGTGAAATTCTTCCGTGTAGCACATGATATACACCCCTGTATTCATTTGTTTTCTCTATTGCGATAACATCCTGAGGTTCTTCCACCACACAAATCTGTTTTTTGTTTCTTTTTTCAGAAAGACAAATTTTACAAACATCATCTTCAGTTATGTTGCAACAGATGTTACAGAATTTAATTTTTTCTTTTGCGTTGATAAGTGAATGAGAAAAATATTCAATTTCTTCAACAGGTCTTTTTAAAAGATACATAGAAATTCTCAGAGCAGTCTTTCTTCCTATGGATGGAAGTTTAGAAAACTCCTGAACAAGAATTTCGAGTGAATCAGATGTATTAATCATAATTATAAACCCGGAATATTAAGTCCCGGAATATTTGGCATCATACCGGCAGTTGCTTTCTGCATTTCTTCGCTTGCCATTTTCCCGGCACTTTCTATTGCTTTGTTTACAGCAGCAATAATCAAATCTTCAAGCATTGCAGGATCGTCAGGATTGATTATTTCTTTTTCAATTTCAATTTTTGTGACCTGATTTTTTCCGTTAGCCGTAACTTTCACCATTCCTCCGCCGCTTTCTTCTGTTACTGTCTTACTCTCAAGTTGTGCCTGAACTTCATCCATTTTCTCCTGCATTTTTTTTACCTGTTTCAGCATTCCCTGCATTTTGCTCATATCCATTTTATTTTTCCTTTTTAATTTTATTTTATATTTAAAATTTTATTCCATTTTTCAAATAAATTGCCTGTTGCTATCACATCTTCATAACAATAGTCGGCAATTTCTTTGTATTTTTTTTGTTTGAACATCTCGCCTACCATATCACCCGTTACCCCATGACTTTTAGGGCTTTCAATTCCAAGTTTTTTACAATACCAGTCCAAAGAAAATTTTCTTCTCGCTCCTGTTGGTGAATGTTTATTAAATGTCATTTCTTTCATTAAATCAACATGATAGTCTTTGATATTGAAATCATTTCCCCTCATCAGGTTATAACTTGGTTTTACGTTGTGTATCATAGATCTTAACATAATATAAGGGCAATCAAATTCCCGTCCGTTAAATGTTATAAATAAATTATATTTATTCTTTGAGATATAATTCCAAAAATTCTCAATCAGTGTTTTCTCGTCAGATGTTATGTATTTTACGTTCTCTCTTTCCGGTTTTATTTCTGAATTTTCATTTTCATTTTCTCCTGTATTAATAAGCACACATCCCATAATTTGTTTAAGTTCATATTCCTGTCCTGAATCGTCCAATTGATTTTTTAAATCTTCAAATGATTTTGCACTGATTTCTTTTTCAGGTTTTCTGAACTCCATTTGCAGCATACCTATAGCGACTAACTGAGAAGTGAATGGAGTGAACACAAGATTTTCCACTGCTGCTTTCATTTCTTCATCATTCTTTGCAAACTTTGTAAGATATTGTTTTTCTTCTTCTGAATAATCAGTTTCAAAATCATAAGGTGCAACTTCCAGATCAAAAACAAGAATTTTTTTATTTAAATAATTCATTCCATATTCTTGTTTTTTGTTTTCGTTCGTATTGTTTTCTTTGTTCATTTAAGTTTTTAATTAAAATAAATTTCCGGTTTCAAACTTGAGATATCCCTTTGTATAAAAAGGTTCGCCAAATTCCGCACCAATTTTGAATCCGTAAAATCTTGCTTTTGCCTCAGTGTATTTCATAAAATTTTCAGTGCTGATATATGTTTCGTCGCCCTTGTCATTTTTTCCGGAAAAAAACTGAGTTCCGTAACATTTTAATGCTTCAAGTTTTTTATTGTAAAATTTTGATATGTCTATAATAAAACTTATAGGTATATCATAATGTTGCGGATAAAAATATAATTTATTCGCTCTGAAAGGAATATTAACCTTTGTAAAAATTTTTTTAAGTCCGGAATAAAAAAAAGAATCGCTTATAAGATTTCCTGCATTTATATGATCAGGATGTCTGTCGTCAGGGTATGGAGCAAAAATTATTTTTGGCTGATATTTTCTAATCAGGTTTATAATTATTCTTCTTGATGCCGCATCATTTTTAATTTCCCCATCTTTCAATCCGGCATTTTCCCTTACTTCAATCCCCATCACCTTACTTGCCGCATCAGTTTCTTTTTTTCTTGTGGTTAAATTTCCTCTTGTGCTGAGTTCACCTTTTGTAAGGTCAATTATTCCAACTTTTTTCCCGTCATTTACGAGTTTTAGCACAGTGCCCCCGCAAGTAAGTTCCACATCATCAGGATGAGCCCCAAAAAACAAAGCATCAAGTTTAAATTTATTACTTTTCATATATGCAAATTTAGGTATAAAAAACTTTTTCATATATAGTATAATAAAGGGATAAATAATGTACTGATTTATGGGATATATTCTGT
>DOWN01000074.1 GCA_003519545.1 Bacteroidota bacterium | reverse complement strand
GTATTAATAGTAAAACGATAAGTATAACAGCTGATAAAGATAATATTATAATTTCCAAAGTTTATTATTTTAAGATTAATTTATTAAAATAATTATTAATTTAAAAATCATTTTATTGTATAATTTGTGTAATAGATTTAAATTAGTTTTTGCATTTTAAAGTCATGTGAATTTTTTTACTTTGATTTTAAAATATGAATGAACTGTTTAAAAAAATTGACCGGAAAATTGCAGATTGGATGAAGCGATGGAGCGAACCTGCTCTAAGGGTTTCATTTGGAATAATATTTATTTGGTTTGGAATTTTAAAACCCTTAGGGGTTTCACCTGCTGCATCATTAGTGAAAGCGACTGTTGTTTGGTTACCTTTTGGCTCTCCAGAATTATGGTTAAATGTTATCGGTTGGTGGGAAGTTGTAATCGGAATTACATTTCTTTTTAGAGGAACGACAAAAATTGCGATTTTGCTTTTATTCTTGCAGATGGTAGGTACTTTTATGCCTTTGATTGTTTTACCTGATATTGCATTTCAAAATGGAAATTATCTTACCCCATCGATTGAGGGACAGTATATAATAAAAAATATTATGATAATTTCGGCAGCATTAGCATTAGGGGGAAGATATTCTAAAAAAAATGAAACTTAAAATTATAATTCAACTTTTAATATTTATATGATACAAATAAATATTATTTTATACATCATATTGTTTATTTTTAGTTCGTGTATTATTCCGGGAGAGGATCATCCGACGATAAGAGAATCTTTGCCTGATAATTTTAAGATTCATTATATGAGGCACTCGGGGATGTTGCCTGATTATGAGAATATGATTTTAACAAGAGACAGTTGTGTGATATATTATGTAACTGATAAACGGGTGGATACTGTGAAATTTAATTTACCTGAAAAGAAATTAAAAAATTTATATGATTTGTTTATTGAGAATGAATTTTCAAAAATAGAAACGATGATTGAAGAAGTTTATGACAGGGGAGGTGTGACGATATCACTTAGCTGGAAAAACGGTAGGTCAAAAAAAATTGAAAAGAGTAATTCCGGCAGAAGTTTTGTCACCGACAAATGGATTGGAAGATGGAACAATATTGTGAGTGAACTTGAAAAATTAGTAACTGAATACGAAAAGAAATAAATTATTTCATAAGTATCATTTTTTTAGTTTCGGAAAAGTTATCAGAAGTTAATGAATAAAAATAAACTCCGCTCGGTTGTGAAGACGCGTCCCAGGTGGATTCGTAATTTCCTGCATTAAGATTTTCTGAAAGTAAGTTTGAAACTTCCCTGCCGAGAGCGTCATAAATTTTCAAAGATACAAAACCGGAAACAGGTAATGAAAATTTTATTTGAGTTACCGGATTGAATGGATTTGGATAGTTTTGATTTAGATCAAATTTATCAGGAAAATTTTCATCTGTTTTTTTTATATTAACTGAAACCTGATTTATATGTCTTAAAATCTGATTGATATATGCATCAATAGGTGAGCCGTGATTTCCCAAGCCGACTACACCTGCCTGAAATCCGTTTGAAGGATTTTGTGAAAAACCAATCCATGATGAAAAACCCGGAGTGCCACCGTCTTTCCAAGTGAAATAAAAATTTGAATCCGAAGGATTGAAAGGATTCATTTGCCATACCATACCAACTCTTCCAGCCGGATTTGATAAAGTGCAAAGTGTATTTGCAACTCTTCTTTTTTTGTGAAGGGAATCGAGTACATTTGTCATACCCTCTTCAGGAGATAGTTTCATTTGGAATTTGAGATATTTCAACATATCAGAAATGTTTGAATATAAACCTCCCGCAGCAATGAAAGCGGGCCAGGAAGATTTTTGATAACCGATAGAATCACCATTTGAATTATATGCCTGAGCGAGTCTATAAATCTGAGAAGGATTTAGTTTTACACGAGTGTCATTCATATTAAGTGTATCGCATACATACTGAATAAACAAACTGTCAATTATTTTTCCGCCAACATGTGACAATGCAATGCCGAGAGTTGAAACTCCGAGATTAGAATAAAGATAACACTGACCGGGAGGACGGGAAAGGGTATGGTTATTTAAATAATTATACATCATTTGATAAGTTGTGCTGTCATTGATTGGATTTATCGGGTCATCGGGAAGAGCAGAGTAATGAGTTACGAGATCGAGAATTGTTATTTTTAAAGTATCATTTCCAACAATACGTTTTGGAAGATTAACAAATCCCGGCATATAAGTCTGTGCAAGATTATTAAGTAACATTTGATTATTCTGAATCCAACGTGAAAGAATCATAGCAGTGAAAGATTTGGTGACAGAACCAAGTTGGAACATTGTGAGACTGTCAATCTTTGGAGAGTTTGTATCTTTTTTTACATGACCAAAAGAAAATTTATAAGTGACGGGATTCTGTCCGGGATATTTGAATATGACACCGATAGCAGCACCTGTTTTAGTAGTATCGAGATATGGTCTCATAATTTCAGAGATTTTCACTTTCAGCGAATCGAAAGAAAGTTGAGCATTTGCGGTTGAATAAAAAGCACAAAATAAAATTAAGACAATAAATACTTTTTTCATTTATAAATAGTTTAAGTATTAAAATGTCTTTTTATATTTTTATTTTCAATTGATTAAATTAAGTAAATATTATTTTACAAAAATCATTCTTTTCGTTTCGGAATAACTTTCTGTTCTTAGTGTATAAAAATATATACCTGAACTCAGACCTGATGCATTAAATCCGACAATATAACTTCCCGGATTATATTCAGAATTTATTAATTCTGAAATGAGTCTGCCTGAAACATCGAATATTTTCAAAGTAACAAATTCTTTTTTAGGTAAAGAAAACTGAATATTAGTAGAAGGGTTGAATGGGTTAGGATAATTTTGTTTAAGTTCATAGTTTGCAGGTAAAATAGAATTAATTTGCTCAACTGAAGTAGGGACATCAGTGCAAAGAATTCTTTGAGGTTTACGGCTATAATTTGTTTTCCAAATATTTTTAGTATTGGTCAGATTTGACCAGATAATTTTTCCTGTGGCAACGTAGGGTGCAATAGAATCAATCAAAACACCGAGTTTGATTGTGAGAGTATTACTAAATGTTCCCTGACCTATAAAAATACTTGCTGTTACCATACCCGTATCATTTATAAGATTTAACTCAAGGGCTCGGATTAAATTTCTCAAACCATTCATTATTGTTGTAATGTTTGAAGTATCGCGTAATGGAAGGTTACAACCTCTTCCAATCAGAATGAGGCGTTTTGTAGAATCGTGAGACCAAAAGTTTGCCATACTTTGTGGTTTCCAGATACCGCAGAATAAAATATCATTTACATGGTTAGGTGTTCCGGAACCCCAAAGTACTTCAGGTTTCCACCAGTAGTTCGGATAGTTTCTACCGCGAATACTATCTTGCATATTTTCCCAGTTATTTCCATTTATTATTGTGTCATATAAAAATCCACCGATATTTAGAGAAGGAGTTACTCCATTAAGCAGATGAAGATAGGCAACATCAGCGTAATTATGATGAGTTTCGTGTGCGTGAGGGTCTGCTTCAATTCCCATATCTTCAGTCATCCAGCGGAGAATATTTTTTCCGTTCGTGTTTAGAACAACAGAGCCCGTATCAAATTTCAGAACTCCACGAAGATATTTCCAGTCTGATTGGAAATTTAGTTTTGCATTTTTGGATGTAACAGTATTTATAACATTTATTATGTGAGGTCTCTTTAAAGCGTAATATGACCAGACAGTATCAGGTTGATTTTCCTCGTTGTGAGAAACTATATTCAGATAGATAGGTTGAGAAAATAAATTGAAAGAGAAAGACAGCAGAATGAATAAAAAAGATAACTTTAACTTATTCATTTTAACCTCACATTTATTGTTAAAAGGTTAGATAATATAAGTTAACAAAAAGTTTAATACACATAAATAAAGCGGGTATTAGAAAACCCGCTTCTTAATTTAAAATATATATTTAGTTAAATTTATTTTAACAACATCATTCGTTTTGTTTCTTTGAAATTCCCTGCAGTGAGCATATAAAAATATACACCGCTTGAAAGCGAAGAACCATCAAATTTTATTAAATGCTGCCCTGCTGATTTTAAATCATTGTTAATTAACACAGCAACTTCCCTACCCGTTACGTCAAATATTTTTAAATTTATTTTTTCATCAGTTGGAATTTCAAAGCTGATATTAGTAACAGGATTAAAAGGATTCGGATAGTTCTGATGTAAAGCAAAACTTACCGGTGAAGAAATTATTATTTCATTTAAAAGATTATAGTAACTGAAATTTCCATTGAAATCAATTTGTTTTAGCCGGTATTCATAAACAGAAGGAGAAAGATTTTTATCAATATAGGAATAAGATTTTGGAACCGTTGAGTTTCCAACACCATTAATGAAAGCAAGATCAGTAAATTCAGAATTTTCTATAAGTTTATTTTTTCTTTGGACAGAAAATCCGGAATTGTTTAATTCAAAAGATGTAGCCCATGTCAATAAAACATTATTTCCATTTACATTAGAATTAAAATTTAAAAGATTGACGGGAAGAGGTTCATTTGATATCAAAAGAGTATCATCGAATTTACCTGTGTTCCCGCTATCAATTAATGCAGTGAGAGGGAAAGCAGAC
>DOWN01000104.1:2743-3461 GCA_003519545.1 Bacteroidota bacterium | reverse complement strand
ATATAAACCGGTTTTGAATATTTTTTTGTAAATCTCAGGGGTATCAATTTTTAAATAATTTTTTCTCCCGGATAATTTTAATAATAATTCATAAAGAGTTATCACACTTTTATTCTTATTGAAATAGGGTGAATTTAGAAATAAATGAAGTTCTTTCCTTTCGTTAAATGTTAAACTCCGAATTAAAGTGTAAATTTTATCCAATTTTTTGCGACAAATATTTGATTTTATTTTAGTAAAATATCCAAAAAAATCACCAAAAACAAAGAAAATTTATGTCATAAGTCAATTCTCATAATCGAAATTCCACGACATAAACAAAAACTTTCCTTTGCTTATACTTAGTATTTTTACGAATTTGAATTTAAAAATTATAAAATGGATAATCAGGAATTTACAGTTGAAAGGGTTAAAATTGATGGTGTTTGGTATATAATCGTATATGACAGTGATGGTAAAGTTTATGCTCAGTTTGTTGATCCAAATCAAAATGATTAATATTAATGATGAGTGAATTTTATATTGAACTGACTCTGTCTCATTATAATAAAACTATTAAAGGGTATGTTGATGAGATTACATATAATGAATTAAATAAAAAATTTAATTCATTGCCTGGATTTATTGAAAAATTAGAAATTCCGGAAATAGGATATACCGGAATTTTGCTTGAAAATCATTTTGCAGGTGATGTTTGGTTCATTCACAGACAAAAAGT
>DOWN01000104.1:0-2590 GCA_003519545.1 Bacteroidota bacterium | reverse complement strand
ATAAGAAAAATGGATAACATTATTGAAATTAGATATGATAAAAATAAATTTTTTGAAGAAACGTTAATTAACTTTTTTGATAGAAATGATATTCCCGATTCTTTTTTTTTATTGGAAAATAGAAAATATAAAACATATTATAGACGCAAGTGCTCCGAACGGTGAAATGTTAAAATCATTTTCCCGCTGCTTGTTATAAATGTTACTCGCCTTTACATACCTGAAAAAGCGGTATGTCCTTTAAAAAAGGATGAGATGAAGCAAATAAACCCGGGTTGCAATCTGACTGCTTAAGGAGTCAGACCTACTAAGATCTAATTCAGCCGAAAACCCGGGTTTTTTATTTTTTCATCTGATTTAAAATTTAATATATGCACTTTTCTATATATTTAATCTCTTACTGTTTTTAGGTATTTTTACTTTTCCTTTCAATTAATCAATTAATAAAACTATAATTTATTATAATGAAAAACAGGATTCATATATCAGACATTGCAAATTATGTTGATCAATCTGTCGAAATAAAAGGCTGGTTGTATAATATCAGATCTTCAGGTAAACTTATGTTCCCTGAATTAAGAGACGGTTCAGGTATCATCCAGGGAGTTGTAGTTAAATCGGCAGTTTCTGAAAAAGTTTGGGAAGATTTTTCTAAATTAACACAGGAGTCTTCTCTTATAGTAAAAGGAACTGTTTCCAAACATCCTAAGAAAGAAAATGTTTATGAACTTCAGGTTTCTGATCTTGAAATTATTCAAATCGCAGAACCATATCCGATTACTCCTAAAGAACACGGTATTGAGTTTTTAGCTGACAGAAGACATCTTTGGATTCGTTCTCAAAGACAAGCGGCTATATTAAGAGTAAGATCAGAAATTGTTCAGGCTATTCGTGAATATTTTTATAATAACGGATTTACTCTGTTTGATCCGCCTATCTTTACTCCTAATGCATGTGAAGGAACTTCCACTCTTTTCTCCACGGATTATTTTGATTTGGGCAAAGCATACCTTTCGCAGTCAGGTCAGTTATATGCTGAAGCAGGAGCATTGGCTCTCGGCAAAGTTTATACATTTGGACCAACTTTCAGAGCGGAAAATTCAATGACAAGAAGACATATAACTGAGTTCTGGATGATGGAACCTGAAATGGCTTACTATGATATTGATGATGATATGGATTTGATTGAAGACTTTCTTGAATATGTAGTTCAGCGTGTAATAAAAAATATGAAACCGGAACTTGAAATATTAGGAAGAGATATTTCAAAATTAGAAAAAGTAAAAAAACCTTTCCCGAGAATCACTTACTCTGAAGCAGTTGATATTCTTCACAAAAAAGATATTCCTCTGATTAGAAAAACTGCAAATGGTGAAGAACAGATTAGACCTTTCCCTTGGGGTGAAGATTTTGGTGCACCTCACGAAGAAGCAATTGTTGAAGATTTCGATAAACCTGTTATGGTTCACAGATGGCCAGCTGAAGCAAAAGCGTTTTATATGAAAAGAGATCCTAATGATCCAAAAATTGCTCTCGGAGTTGATGTGCTTGCCCCTGAAGGTTTCGGTGAAATTATCGGTGGCTCTCAGAGAGAAGATAATATCAATCTTCTTATGGAAAGAATTAAAGAACACGATCTGCCTATGGATGAATTTGAGTGGTATCTTGATTTAAGAAGATATGGTTCCGTTCCTCATTCAGGCTTCGGTATGGGTCTTGAAAGAATGGTAAGTTGGATCTGTAATCTTGAACATATCAGAGAATCAATTCCTTTCCCGAGAAGACCTAACAGAATAAGACCGTAAATCATTGGCGGTATAATGGCTGAACGTTACTTTATAATATCGGGTTTACTATTTGTGATTTTGTTTATAGCAATTTTTGTATATCATTTTATTAAAGTAAACTCTTTCTATAACAGAGTAAAAGATTTCTGTTTCGCCAATAATTTTAAGTTTAAAAAAAATCCCAATAAAAATGTAAAATTCCAAATCACTGGATTTACAAAAAAATATCACTGGATATTCCAAAATTTTATAGTGAAACCTAATTATATATCCGGTGATGAGATAGAATCATATTTTCAGTTTTCTGTTCCCGGTGTAAAAATTAATAATATGTTCATAATCGGAAAAGCGGAAATGGCTAACTCGCCGGGTATTGAAGAATTGGACGAGAAAGTAGTATCTATGTTTCTTAAAAATGTTCTCGGTGAAAAAGTTGCCGAAAAATTAAATGATATAATCGTCATTGAGTTTGGAAGAACTGATGCTTTCAAATTTCAATATCTTACTCTCTCTCATAAAAAAGCAAATCCTCTTTTGATAATTGATGAAGAACTTGAAAATCTTATGGCTAATGGATTTGATTGGGTTGCTGATAATGATTTTTCGCTCGTGATTTTACCTGACAGACTAATTATAAAAACTAATGCAACAAATGAAATAAGCGATATCAAGACTGTGATTGAACTTGGAACTAAAATTATAATGAGAATCTGATTTATGAAAAAAACTATTTTGATAGACGGAAATAATCTGATGCATAAAATTTATGGATCTCCAGATAATCATAATGCTTTGATAAGTTC
>DOWN01000166.1 GCA_003519545.1 Bacteroidota bacterium | reverse complement strand
TTTCAAAAGGTCTAAGAATTAAATTTAAATTTGAATCACTAAAAATTTTTAAATTTTTAATTTCTGCAAGTATATTTTCAGAGTGAATTTTTTCATCAATTATAATTTCAGAATTATCTTGAATTATTTCTCCGGTAATTTCAGAGGCATGTTTATCAATGTTTAAATCTTTAATACCTGATTCAAAAACAAGTTCACCTTTTCTTAACACAGCCACAAAATCACAAATCCGGATAACTTCTTTTAATTTATGGGTTATTAGGATTATGGTTTTACCTTCGGATTTAAAAACTTTTATAATTTCAAAAAGTGAATTTATTTCATCGGGAGAGAGTACGGCAGTTGGTTCGTCTAAGATAATTATCTCAGGATTATTATACAGTAATTTAAGTATTTCTGTCTTTTGTTGTTCACTTATATTTAAATCTTCGGCTTTTGAATTTAAATTAAGATTTAATTTATATTTTAAGTTGAGATCATAAAGAGTGTTCATCATTTTTTCATTATCTAATTTAATACCTTTAGATAATTCATTCCCTAAAATTACATTTTCAAAAACAGTGAAATCTTTTATTAGCATAAAATGCTGATAGATCATTCCTATTCCTGATTTGATAGCATCATCGGTAGAATTTAAAATTAAATTTTTTTGGTTGAGAAAAATTTCACCTTCGTCCGGTTTTAAAAAACCGGATAAAATTTTCATTAATGTAGATTTACCTGCTCCATTTTCACCAAGAAGACAGAAAACGGAATTTTCAGGAATATTTAATGAAACGGATTTGAGAGCAGCGAAATTTCCAAAATTTTTGGAAATATTTTTGAACTCTAAAGAATTCAATAGAATTTTAAAATTTATTTACCGAGAATATAATTGAACAAAATTACAACAATAGCAATAAAGACTATTAATGCAGTCATAAATAAGACAAATTTAATGGTTTTATCAAACATATATCTAAACTATTCTACATTGAGTTAAAAAATGCATATTGTTAAATTACAAGATACGATAATAACATAAATTAAAACATAAAAAAATATATGCAAGAATTTGATGTAATAGTAATTGGAAGCGGACCCGGAGGATATACTGCTGCGATAAGAGCATCACAACTGGGTTTTAAAACTGCAATCGTTGAAAGAGACAGATTAGGCGGTGTTTGTTTAAACTGGGGTTGCATCCCTACAAAAGCATTATTAAAAAATGCAGAGTTAATGAATTCATTCAGTCATTTAAAAGAATTTGCAATTTCTGCCGATAATATTTCTTTTGATTTCCCTAAAATAATTGACAGATCAAGAGGAGTAGCTGATAAGTCTGAACAGGGCGTGAAGTATTTAATGAAAAAAAACAAAATAACTGTATTTGAAGGAAGTGCAAAATTCAATAAGGATAAGACTATTTCTGTACTCGATAAAAAAGGTAAAGAAATAGAAACATTAAAAGGTAAGCATAACATAATTGCTACGGGAGCAAGAGCAAGATCTCTGCCGGGAATTAAATTTGATGAGAAAAAAATTCTTTCCTCAACAGGAGCATTATTATTAAAAGAAGTTCCGAAAAAAATTACAATTGTCGGTAGCGGGGCTATAGGAACTGAGTTTGCTTATTTTTATAATGCGTTTGGTTCAGATGTAACGATAATTGAAATGATGCCGAATATTCTCCCAATAGAAGATAAAGAAATTTCTGATGTAGTCGCGAAAGAGTTTAAGAAAAAAGGAATTATAATTCTTACCGAAACAAAAACCGAATCAATTGAGTTAAAAGGAAATAAAATATTGACTAAAGTTTCAGGAAAAACTAATGAGACTTTGGAATCTGACGCGGTTCTTCTTGCAATTGGTATTACAGGGAATATAGAAAGTTTAGGACTTGAAGATGTAGGTGTTGAATTATTTAAGAATGCAGTGAAAGTTGATAAGAATTACAAAACAAATATTGAAGGAATTTATTCAATAGGTGATTGTGCATTAATAGATCCGAAAGGAAAACAATGGTTAGCACACACAGCATCAGCCGAAGCAATCAATTGCGTTGAAAAAATTAAAGGTATGGATGTTCAGGATATTGATTATACAAATATTCCGGGATGTACATATTGTCAGCCACAAGTTGCATCAGTTGGCTTGACTGAAGCAAAAGCAAAAGAAGCAGGATATGAATTAAAAATTGGAAAATTTCCTTTTTCCGCAAACGGAAAATCCAGAGCAATGGGTGAAACGGCAGGAATGGTGAAATTAATATTTGATGCAAAGTATGATGAATTATTAGGTGCACATATTGTAGGAGCAGAAGCGACTGAATTAATAAGTGAACTTGTAATGACCAAATCTATGGAAGGCACAGGAAAAACAATAATTCAGACAATCCATGCACATCCTACATTATCAGAAGCAATTATGGAAGCAGCGGCTGTTGCACATGGAGAAGCTATAAATATTTAATCAATTGAGATTATAAAATTAATTGATATAATCTCATTAAAAATATAACTTTAAAACAGATTAAAAATCAATTCTTGTGAATATTTTGATAAAATATTCACAAGATTAGATAAAACAATTAAAAGGAGATCAAAATGGACGACAACAAATCAGCAAAAGGATTCTTACTTGGTATGCTTGCGGGCGGAGTAATTGGCAGTGTGATTGCATTACTTTATGCTCCAAAAAGCGGCAGAGAATTAAGAGCAGATATAAAACTTAAAAAAGATGAATTTCTTGATGACACTTCTGAATTTATGGATATTGCAAAAGAAAGAGCAAACAATCTTATAAATGAAGGTAAGAAAAAATCAGAAAAGTTAATAAGTGATGCTAAAGAAAAAGCAAACACTTTAATTACTGATGCAAATAAAATTCTCACCGATGCAAAAGAAAAAGCATCTGATTCAATTTCAAGTGCTAAAGAAAAAGTTTCGGTAGAAGCCTCAAGAATTAAAGATGCTTTTAATGCCGGAGTTGAAGCATACAAAGAAGAAAAAAATAAATCTTAATTTAACTGATTAACCCCTGAAATTATTCGGGGGTTACATTAAAATTTTATTATGGGAAGCACTGATATATTGGAATATACGCAAATAGGAATTAACGTAATTGTATTAATCTTATTTATCTGCATAATTATTATTCTTGTTAGTTTAATAAAAGCAGGTAAATTAATAACAGAAAAAATTGAAGATTTAAATAAAAATCTTAAAGATTATAAAGAAATGTTAAATCCAGTAATTGATAAATATAATACTTTTGTAGATACCGCAAACAGTATCGCAAAAAAAATTGATGATAATATGGATGTCGTTAATGATTCATTGAAAAAATTAGACGGTGCCGTAGAAGATATAGTCGAATTTGAGAAAAAAGTAAGAACTAATATAGAGCCGAGCGTAATGGATACTGTTACAACTTTTAACGGAATAGTTTCAGGAGTAAAAACTTTTTTTGATGTATATAAAAAAAGAAGACAAAATTCGGAGAAAAATAAATACGAAGTTTTAGATTATTCAAATGATTATACACAATCAGATGAATTTAAAAATGAGTATAATGATATAGATAAAGAGTTAAATGAAGTAAAGAAAAAACTTGATGAAATGAGAAGAGATTAATCGTTTTTCATAACGATTTTTCCAAACTGCTTACCTTCTGCCATTTTAAGAAATGCATTCAAATACTCATCCAGATTATAAATGGAGTCTATCACGGGCTTTAATTTATAATAATTACAATAGTCCAGCATATCTTTGAATTCCATATCGCTGCTCATTGTTGAACCCATAAATGTTAATTGTTTCCAAAAGAATTTATTCATATTGAAATTATTAATCGCTCCTAATGTTGCTCCATAAGAAACAATCTGTCCGCCATAAGAAATTTTATCAATTAAAGAATTCAATACATCACCTCCGGTTCCGTCAATAATTACATTTAAATTACCAGAAGTTAAATCCAACAGATTATTAATCCAATCAGATTTTTTATAATTCACACCACCTTTTGCACCTAATGAAATAGATTTTTCAATTTTTGAATCATCACCTGAAGTTACAAATATATTATCGGTTTTGGTTTTTAAAAACATAAGACACATTGTTGCCACTCCTCCACCTATGCCTGTTATGACAACATTTGTTTTTGAATTAATAATTGGTTTAATCATTGAAGCCCTGAATGCTGTCATTCCTGCCAGAGGCAAAACAGATGCTTCTTCAAAACTGAGATAATCAGGTTTTTTAAAAATATTTTTTTCATTGATGATAACAAATTCGGCGAATGTTCCGTTATCCGGCATTCCTAGAATCTTATAACCTTTTTCAATTTGGTGAGAATTATTTATCCCCCAGTTTAAAGATGGATTAATAATAACTTCTTCACCAATCTCGAATTTTGAGGAATGCTTGGAAGGTTTTGCAATGATACCGGAACAATCCGATCCAAGAATACATTTTAATTTTATACCTCCATATAATCCCTGTGTAATCCATATATCCCGGTGATTTAGTGAAGAAAATTTTATTTTAATAATTGCCTCATCAGATTTTAATTCAGGCAAAGAATAATTTACGAGATTTATATTCTCATTAAGATTTTTTAAATCACCTGTTTTATTTAGAATTATTGCCTTCATTTATATTTCAAGTCTGATGCTTACAGGACAGTGGTCGCTGCCTAAAACATCCTGATGAATTTTGGCATCTTTTATTTTATCCACAATATTATTTGACACCATAAAAAAATCAATTCTCCATCCCTCATTTCTATCTCTTGCTCTGCTAATCTGATCCCAGTAAGTATATTGACCTTCTTTGTTATTAAATTTTCTGAAAACATCTGTATATCCGAGATTAATTATTTTATCAATCCAGTCTCTTTCTTCTTTTAGAAATCCTGATATTTTACTCCATTGTTCAGGTTTTGCCAAATCAATTTCTTTATGAGCAGTGTTATAATCTCCCGTGACGATAACTCCTTTATTAGATTTAAATTTTTTATTTAAAAAATAAAAAAGTTCATCATAAAAATCCAATTTATATTTCACTCTTTCAGGACCTCTACCTCCATTTGGAAAATAAACATTAACCACAACAAATTTTTCATATTCCGCAATAATAACTCTACCTTCTGAATCAAATTTAGGATTACCAAAACCATTATAAACATTGAGAGTTTCAGGTTTAGAAAAAATCGCAACAGATGAATAACCTTTTCGTTCCGCAGAAAACCAAAATGATTTATAGCCGTTTATATTTTTTATATTTTCCGGTACTTGATCCGGTTGTGCTTTAGTCTCTTGCAAACAAATTATGTCACCTTTTGATTTTTTAAACCAATCTAAAAAACCTTTTTTTTCAATTGCTCTGATTCCATTTACATTCCAGGTATAAATCAGATATTTATTTATTTTTTCCGGCATTAAAATATTTTTCTTTAGTTCTAAAAATTAATTTTTTTATTTCAACAGGTTTTGGATACCCGTTTTCAAGTTTTAACATCGCTATATGAAGATGTGTTTTTCCGTCAGGTAAAATAGTTCTTCTTCCGGTTCTTCCGACATAACCAATTTTATCTCCGGGTTTAACTATATCACCAGGGAAAACAAACACAGAATCAAGATGTGAGTAATAAAAAATTCTATCATAAGTTACGTCATATATTTTTACATATTTTCCTCCTCTTAATCTGGAACCGGATTTCCAACTTGTATCAATTGAAAAAACAATTCCACCGCTCATAGAAACAACATTAACATATTTTCCGGTTGAATCATCAATAAGGTTTTTATCATCATCTTTAATCATTATATCATGAGCCGGATGTCCCCAACTCTCGCTGCCCTGAAAATAATCATATTTATCAATCACATAATCATCACCGTTTTGTCTGTGAGTCACCGTTGAAAATTCAGAAAGAGGAAAAACATATTCAAATTCAAAATATTTTCTGTCCGGAAATATTTTTTTTATTTCTCTGCTGATACTGTCTATAGATTTTATAAAACTTTCTTTATCATATTTTTGCATCAACACAATTTTCCGGTCAATCTCATTCCATTTTTCTGAAAGAATTTTAATTTCATCATTTGCACAAACATCTGAAAATTTAAAACAAAATAATATGATTATAAATATTGTTCTAATATTTTTTTTATTTGAGATTTTCTATTCTCGTAAGAGAAATTATTCCTGATACGTTCAGCACCTTCAAAATGCAGTTTATTATAAAGTTCTTTGTCCGTTATTAATTTATCTATTGCATCAGCTATTTCATTTATATTATTGCCATCAACCAACAATGCTTTATCTCCCACCACTTCAGGTAAAGCACCAGCAGGACTTGTTATTACGGGGGCTCCGCAAAGCATCGCTTCCGCAACAGCCATTCCAAAACCTTCAAAATCAGATGGTTGCACATATATCAAACATTTTCTATAGAGTCCGATTTTTTCCTCATCCGAAACCCTGCCTAAAAATTCTACCTCTCCGGATAAATTATTATCATTTACATATTTTTCCAGTTCGGGAAATCCATTGTCAGATTTACCTCCGGCAATTTTTAATTTCAGTCCCGGAAATTTATTTTTAATTTTATTGAATGCTTTAATTATTTCATAAACTTTTTTACGTTCGATATTTACTTTAGTCAATTGTGTTTAAGTAAAAAGGAAAAATTCTCTCGGTTCATCCGAAAAAATATATTTTCTTTCGTCAAAACAATGGTAAAACCAAACAGGATTTTTAGCTTTAAGTTTTTTTATATCTTCAAATTCAATTTTCGAGGTTGCTATCTGCATATCTGAATTACGAAGACAATAGCGGATAAACCATCTGATATAAAAAGGTCTCCGGAAATATCCCTGTGTGGAAGGGTCACTGTAATGCAAATTCCCTATCATTATTGCAGGTTTGTTTTTCTTTTTAGCATAGCGTAAACCAATTATTCCGCTTGTCCACCACCAAATAAAAAACAAATCAATATCATCCGGAATTTCTTTTGTATTATTACATGTAACAACTTCATACCCAAGTTCCCGCATTATTTTTATATCATTGCTGTAGTAGTCGAGCAGTTCAAATACTCTTTTATCCTTTGCACTATTTACATAAAAACAAATTTTTTTCAAATTAACTTTTCCTTTTGTAAAGAATATCAAGTTGAGTAATTTCAAGATTATCAAACATAAGATCTAAAATTTTATTCTGAATAAATCCATTTGAAATTAAAAATTCATCTACTTCACCATACATTATCATATTCTCATAATATTTTTTAGTGGAAACTTCTATTAAAATATAATCAACCAACTTAAGTGATTCATTTGATCCTTTTAAAACTTCAAGTTCAAACCCCTGCACATCAAGTTTTAATAATATCTTTCCTACAGCATTAATTTGTTTTGAAGATATCATATTATCCAAAGTGTTCATTTTTACTTTGTAAACATTTTTAATTTCAGTATCTACACTTTTATAAACAGAATTTATTAGAGAATTTTCATATTCAGAAAAATCAATTTCACCTTCATTATATCCTAAAGCCATATTTAATGCAGTAAAGTTCTCGTCATTTTCCATCTTTTTTGTTAACTCTGTAAATACTGATTTAGTAGGTTCAAAAGAATAAATTTTTGCTTCAGGGAATAAAGTTCTTGAACTGTAAGCAAACTGACCTCTATTAGCACCGACATCAATAATCGTATCAAAATTTAACCCTAATTTTTTCAACTGATAAAGATTATTATATGAAGCCAAAGAAATCCCTTTTAAATAATATTTAAAACCTCCGAATTTAAAAAATTTTATTCCTTTTATTAGTAAATTTAGCATTATTTTGCGATTTATATC
>DOWN01000037.1 GCA_003519545.1 Bacteroidota bacterium | reverse complement strand
GTATAGTGTCGCATATACTTAATTATTAAATAGTAAAAGAGGATTATTAATTATAATTTGTTTGTTTTTAAATCTAATACTATACATTTTATTCAATGATGCAGGAAATTATTAACCAGTTAAGAGAACTTTCATACAACTTGTCTTGGTCTTGGAGCAATGACTTTTTTGAAGTTTTTGAAGAAATAAATATTGACTATTGGTTATGGTCTCAAAAAAATCCGATTCTGTTTCTCGAAATGATAAACAAGCAATATTTGTTTGAAATGATTGAGAAAAAAAACTTACGTGAAAAAATCACTTCTATTTATCTGAATTACAAAAAATATTTACAAAACAGGAAATATTTTGATGATATACTAAATCTTAATAAATTAGAAAAACCCGTAACGCCACAGATTTGCTATCTCTCCGCAGAATTTGGAATCACAAAATGTTTGAAACTTTATTCAGGAGGCCTTGGCGTTTTATCAGGTGATCATATGAAATCTTCTTCAGATTTAGGTTTACCTATGGTTGGAGTTGGACTTGCATATCTATACGGTTATTTTACCCAATATATAAATTCCGAAGGTAAGCAATCAGAGTTATATGAAAAAAGTTATTTTGAATCGTTACCTATGACTTTATTAACGGATGAGACTTATAAACCGGTTAAGATTTCAATTGATTTACCGGGAAGAGCTGTTAATGCACAGGTATGGGTTGTAAAAATCGGAAATATAAAACTTTATTTATTAGATACATTTGTAGATGAAAATATAGTTGACGATAAAAGAATAACAGATATATTATATGGTGGTAATATTGAAAAAAGAATTCAACAGGAAATATTGCTTGGCATTGGCGGGAAAAGACTAATGGATTATCTTGGTTATAATATCCTTACATATCATATGAATGAAGGTCATTCTGCATTTTTATGTTTTGAAAGAATTGCATCTACAATGAAGTTACATAAACTGGATTTCGCAGATGCAAAAAAATTATGTTATGATTCAAATATATTTACCACACATACTCCTGTTCCTGCGGGTATTGATATTTTTACAAAAGATATGATGGGAAAATATTTTAGAAATTATGCTGAGATGGAACTTAATATAACATTTGATGAATTGTTTAATGAAGGAGATTTAACACGTGATGAAAAAGACAATAACCATTTTAATATGGCGTATCTGGCAATAAATAATTCGAAATATGTCAATGGGGTAAGTAAACTACATGGTGAAGTTGCCCGTAAAATGTGGAACTTACCTGAAAGCCGTTCTAAAATAGAAAGCATTACTAATGGTGTTCACACTTTATCATACATAAGTAAAACTTCAGACACGCTATATAAAAAATACTTTGGTGAAAACTGGATTGATACGCCGAATATTTGGAATAAAATATGTAGTCTTCCAGATGAGGATATATGGAAAATGCGAAACAGAAACAGGAAAGAATTAATTAATTACGTAAGAAATAAAAAGTATGACCAATTAGTAAAAAAGGGATTGTATGATAAATATAATACAGACTTATCAGAAATTCTTGATGAGGATACACTTACTATCGGTTTTGCAAGAAGATTTGCAACATACAAAAGAGGAAATTTTATTTTCAAAGATATTGAAAGATTAAAAAGAATGATTTCGAATCCTGTGATGCCTGTACAGTTTGTATTTTCAGGGAAAGCACATCCTAAAGATGAAGAAGGTAAATATTTTATTTCAGAAATTTTATCATACACTGAAGATCCTGCATTAAAGAACAAAATTATATTTCTTGAGAATTATGAGCTTGATGTTGCTAAAAAACTTGTACACGGTTGTGATGTATGGTTGAATAATCCACGACGTCCTCTTGAAGCTTCGGGAACGAGTGGAATGAAAGTAATCGTAAACGGTGGATTAAACTTTAGTATATTAGATGGATGGTGGGCGGAAGCTTATAATCCCGATTATGGTTGGAAAATTGAAAGTGTAGATTCCAAAGATGAAATGAGCACTGAAGCACGTGACTGGTTTGAAGTAAACTCAATGTATTCAGTTCTTGAAAGTGAATTGTTACCTACCTTTTATTATAGAAATCCTCAGAAAATTCCTGTGCAATGGGTACAGAAAATTAAAAATTCAATCAGAGATCTTGCTGAAGTATATAATACCGGTAGAATGGTAAAAGAATATTTTGAAAAGTATTATAGCAAGCTTGTAATTTAATTTTATTTATTTCTTAAAAAAATTTATATGAAAAAATTATTTTTTTTCTTCTTAATAATCGGTTTATCAGGAAAAGTATTCTCTCAATATTCTGATTTTTCTAATTTTGAATCAGTAGTGAAATTACCTCCGGGTTATGATTTATCAGTGACAGATTTCTTAAGCGACCCTGTTACTACAAACGGATTTGATAATTTTTTTCTTGGGGTAGATTTTGGCGAACCACATATAATGACAAATCCTCGCGATCCATTAAATAGTGTGTGTGCTTTTAATATAAACTCAATTTATTATACTCTTAATGGCTGTGATTGGATAAGAACTTCAGCACCTTTTTCAGGATTTTCAGTTTTAGGTGATCCGGTTCTTGCTGTTGACTCAATAGGGACTTTCTATTATACTCAATTATATCAAAATGGAAATACTTATGGTGTTGCTGTAATGAAATCTACAAATAAAGGTGTCAACTGGATTCAGCCTGTCAGTGCTTTTTCTACAACAGTAGGATTATCTGATAAACAATGGATAGCAACCGACTATACCGGCGGTCCTTATTCAGGAAACATTTATCTCAACTGGAGACAATTCGGAGCTTCCGGAATGAGATTTGTCCGAAGTACAAACGGTGGCTTGAATTGGTCTTCTGCGTTTACTTATACAGGTGGACAAGGTGCTTATGTCACTGTTGGTCCTAACGGAAATATTCAAGGTGGCTCAGTTTATATTGCATCTTTAAGTGGAAACTCAATTCTTGTTTACAGATCTACTGACGGTGGAGCAACTTTTGGCTCCTCAGTAAATGCTACTGGTTCATTTTCTCCAGCAGGTGTTGTTTGTGCCGGAAGACAAACAGTTAAAAACTGTATAAGAACAAATCCATTTCCAAAATTATCCGCTGATAATAGTTATGGAGCTTATCGTGGGAATGTTTATTTGGTTACAGAAGTAAATCCTGATGGACCTGATATCGCAGATGTTCACTTATACAGGTCAACAAATTTTGGTGCAAGTTGGATTGGACCTTTAAGAGTGAATGATGACAATACAACAACTGATCAGTGGTTACCTGCAATTTCTGTAGATAAGTCAAATGGATATATTTATGTAAGTTGGTATGATTCAAGAGTTGACCCTGATAGTAATTTAATGACAAAAGTATATGGTGCAGTTTCTACTAACGGAGGAGTTTCATTTCAACCAAATGAACCAATTTCAAATGTGGCATTTAATCCAAATCAAATGAGGTCACCACAACCTGGAGGTGAAGCATACATCGGTGATTATTTTGGAATTTCATCAATTCAAAATACATCTTACGCCGTATGGATGGAACCTCGTGGTTCAAATTTAGGAAGCATGACAGGATTTTATCCTGATTTTGCCATGACTACGAGTGAAAGTTCGATTCCAATTGCTTTAAATGAAACTAAATCTGTAAGAATTAAAATTCCGGATAAAAAAGGAATGTTCAGTGAACGGATTAAGTTTTTTGCAACTGTTGATACCTTACCTGCTTCAGGAAATATTACTTTATCATTTTTAAACAATCGAGATTCAATACTAACAATTCCGGATTCTGTTGTGTTAAATATTTCAACTTCTGGTAATGTTCCGCCAAAGGCATATTACATATCTGTTTTTGCTAGAGGAAAAAATGGAACACCTGTGCATAAAAGAAAAATTGAAGTTTTAGTGAACTCATCAAGACTAACAATTAATACAAATAGACCAAATATAATTACATATCAGGTAAACGGATTAAATTATAATTCACCTCAGGAATTTATTTTTGCAAATGGAACAAATGTTTCAGTTTCTGCACCTCAATCTTTTCAAACAGGTTCTTCAAATTATATATTTGTAAACTGGTCAAATGGAGGAATGCTAAATCAAAATATATCTATTAATAATAATATAAATTTAACTGCTACTTATAAGATTCAATATAGATTAGTTGTAAACTCAACTTATGGAAATACTTTCGGAAACAATCAATACTTTGATTCTGCATCTAATGCAAACTTTGGAGTAAATTCGAGAGTAATTAATGTTAGTGGCACGAATTATTATTTCAGAGGTTGGACAGGAGGAGGTCCCGGTTCTTATACTTCGGCTGATTCACTTGGTAGAGACACAAATGTATATCACCCGATTAATAATCCATATGTTGAGACTGCAAGATGGTCAACTGAACCTGCAGGAATTCAAATATTAAGTTCTGAAATTCCTGATAAATATAGCTTATATCAAAACTTCCCAAATCCTTTTAACCCTGTTACAAATATTAAATTTGATATTATTAAAACAGCTAATGTAAAGATTACAATTTTTGATATTACCGGGAGGGAAGTATCTTTGTTAGTAAATGAATTTAAAAGCCCCGGGAAATATTCTGTATCATTTGATGGATTTAATTTATCAAGCGGAATTTACTACTATAAAATAGAAACTTTGGAATATATAGATGTCCGTAAAATGATATTGATTAAATAGGGATAAATTTCTTATCTTGTATAAGTAAAACTAAATTTTTTTTAACAAATCTATAACTAAAAAATGAAGAAAACATTACTTTTAATTGTTCTCATTGCTGGTGTTTTATCAATTGGCTTAAGAGATCAATTTGGTGGTTGGGATGATGATCCCAATGTAGATCAAATCCCCGCAAAATACAGGGAATATGCAGCTTCCCAACAAACTGATAATTCCGGTAATACTCAAGTAATCACCGATGCAGATGGTTACGATGAATTTTATCTTGGAAATGCATTTGCTGAACCTCATATTTCTATGAATCCAAATGACAGCAAACAGATGTTTGTTGCTTATAATACAAATGCAACCTGGCGAACAATGGATGGTCTTGACTGGGATGTAGTAAATCCTTCAATTCCTGGTGCTGCGGGTGACCCTGTGACAGCATATGATAGTCTGGGAAGATTATATTACGACAATATGTATGCCCCTGGAGGAAGTATTGTTGGAACTAAACTTGCATATTCTGATAATAATGGAAATAATTGGTTATCAATTGTAGACGCAAATGTAGGTTATGATAAAAACTGGATAGCTGCTGATCAGTCTGCAGGTCCTTACTCAAATTATATTTATGGTGTAATGTCAGGTGGTAATATAGTTAGGTCAACAAATAGAGGTCAAAGTTTTCAAAGTGTTGGTTTTTATACAAATACATTACCCGGTATGATGGTAGCAGTTGGTCCTAATGGTGCAACTCAAGGTGGTTCAGTTTATGTAGTTGCTTCAACCGGTAATTCTTTTGCTCCTCAATGGACTTTTTACAGATCAACTGATGGTGGTACAACCTGGGAACTTAGATCAACTCAATTCTATGGAAATGCCGTAGGTGATGCTGTCAACGGGAGAAATTCGGTTCACAATATGAGAACAAGACCTTATCCGTTTATTGCAGCTGATAATTCTTATGGGCCAAACCGAGGAAGACTTTATGTAGTTTATGCATCCAATTTTCCTGCAGGCGCTGGTAATAAACCTGACATCTGGGTAAGATGGTCAGACGATGGAGGTGCAAATTGGTCAAATGAAGTTAAAATTAATGATGATGCTAATTCAGAAAATCATAATCAATGGTTCCCTTCGATATGGTGTGATAAAGTTAATGGAAGATTATATGTAAAATGGTTAGATACTAGAGATACTCCAACCTCAGATAGTGCATTAGTGTATGGTTCATATACAAGCAACGGCGGACAAACTTGGGTTTCAAACAAAAGATTATCAAGTAAAAAATTCAGAATTAATTGTACTACTTGTGGTGGTGGAGGAACTCCTGCATATTTAGGAGATTATGATGCGTTAATGTCAGTTGGTGGTTCAGCGGGTGTTATATACACAGATTTCAGATTTGGTAATTTTGCTTCTTTCTTTTTATACTATCCTGATTATGCAATGAAAGTATCTTCAAATCAGGTTGGTGTTCCAAGTGGAGGGAATACTTCTGTTCAGGTTGAGATTCCTTCATCCAAAGATTTTACCGGTAACGTTGTGCTTTCTGCAGGTCTTGCTTCGCCTCCCGGAACAGGTACCATTTCTTTAACCTGGGCAGGTGGGAATAACACAATTACTACTATTCCAGGAAATGCAACTCTGAATATTTCAGCAACTCCTGATGTTCCTTCAGGTGCTTATACCATTGAAATAGTTGGAAGAGGTACAAGTGGAGTTCCTGCACATAGAAGATCTGTTACTTTACTTGTAAACTCATCAGTTGTTAAAGTAAGAACTAACAGACCTGGAGTTATTAATTTCAGTGTTAATGGTACAAATTATAATCAACCTCAGGAGTTTGTTGTACCAAACGGAAATCAAATTCAAATCTCAACACCTGCTGAATTAACAACAGGTTCAACAAGATATACATGGAATAATTGGTCAAATGGTGGTGCTATTTCTCAGAATATTACTGTAAATTCTAATCTTGATTTAGTTGCCAATTATAAAGTCGGATACAGATTAGTTGTAAATTCAACTTATGGAACTACAACCGGAAATAATACTTACAATGATTCAGGAAGCAATGCTACCTGGTCTATAACTCCAAGAATATTTAATAATAATGGTACACTTTATTATTTCAGAGGATGGAACGGAACAGGTCCAAATTCATATACAAGTGCAGACAGTTCAGGTAGAGATACAATGCCTGTTTGGCCTATGAATAATCCATATGTAGAAACTGCTCGTTGGTCAACTACACCTGCAAGTATTTCTAATATTTCATCCGAATTACCAACTGAATATAAGATGTATCAGAATTATCCTAATCCTTTCAATCCTGAAACGAAAATTAAATTCGATTTAATTCGTGCAGGAAATGTGAAAGTGATTGTGTATGATTTACTCGGTAAGGAAGTCGAAATTCTCGCTAACCAGTTAGCAGCTCCGGGAAGATATGAAGTTACATTTAACGGTAGGGGACTGGCAAGCGGTATTTATTATTATAAAATAATAACGGATGAATTTGTTGATATTAAGAAAATGATGCTTATTAAATAAAATTAAATAAATAAATTTTTTTTACATAAAACGGTGAAGATTTTTTTCTTCACCGTTTTTTTTTTATATATTAAGTATTTTGAAATAATACACTTTATAAATGAAAGAAAAAATTAGAATTGCATCAGGTCAAGGATTTTGGGGTGATTTAATTGATGCACCTGTTAAACAAGCAGAAAATGGTGATGTTGATTATATAATGATGGATTATCTTGCTGAGGTAACGATGTCAATTTTGCAAAAACAAAAATTGAAAAATCCTGAATTCGGTTACGCTAGAGACATCCCTGTTTTAATGAAAAGACTTTTACCTTTAATGAAGAAAAAAGGATTTAAAGTTATTACAAATGGTGGAGGTGTAAATCCAATCGCTTGTAAAAATGCAATTTTTGAAGTTGCAAAATCTTTAGGAATTTCAGGTTTAAAAATAGGTGTCGTTTCAGGTGACGATATTTTAGATGATATAGATAATTTAATCTCAAAAGGAATTGAACTGAATAATATGGAATCAGGTGAGTCTGTTTCATCTGTAAGGGGTAAATTATTAAGTGCAAATGTTTATTTAGGTGCAGCAGGAATTGTGGAAGCATTAAAACAAGGAGCAGATATTGTTTTAACAGGTAGAGTTACTGATACAGGTTTAACACTTGCTCCGATGATTTATGAATTTGGTTGGGATATGAATAACTGGGATTTAATGGCTGCCGGTACAGTTGCCGGGCATATTCTTGAATGTGGTGGGCAGGCAAGTGGTGGAAATTTTTTAGGGGATTGGAAATCAATTCCGGACTTGGCAAGGATTGGTTTTCCTATTGCTGAGGCATATCCTGATGGAACCGTAGTTATTACAAAACATGAAAATACCGGAGGTCTTGTTTCAGTTGAAACTGTCAGCGAACAGTTAGTCTATGAAATAGGAGATCCTAAAGATTACATAACTCCTGATTGTATTGCTGATTTTACTTCAATTCATCTTGAAGATGCAGGTAAAAATAAAGTAAAAGTATTCGGAGTTAAAGGTTTGCCTTCAACACCATTTTATAAAGTTTCAATGTCTTACCTCGACGGATATTCTGCGTTCGGTTCTTTGACATATTGTTGGCCCGATGCATTGGAAAAAGCAAAAGCAGCGGATGAAATATTAAGAACACGATTATCAGATTTAAATTTAAATTTTGAAGAAATCAGAACTGAATTTCAAGGTTACAATGCTTGTCACCAGGGTATTGCAAATAAAATAGATGAACCAAATGAAGTAGTGTTGAGAATAGGTGTCAGATCAAAAGATTATAAATCTGTAGAAAGATTCGGAATGGAAATTGCTCCACTGATTTTAACAGGTCCTCCGGGAGTAACAGGATTTGCCGGTGGAAGACCTAAACCTTCCGAGGTTGTTGCATATTGGCCCGCATTAATACCAAAAACAGCAGTTAATTATAAAGTTACAGTAGAAGAAATTTAAATGAAAGAAAATATATTAGTTATCGGTTCATCAGGACAAATTGGTTCTGAGTTAACATTAGCATTAAGAAACATTTATGGTAATGATAATGTCTTTGCAACTGATATAAGGGAATCATCTAAAGAGATAACTCAATCAGGTCCTTTTCACTTACTTGATGTTCTTGATGAAAAAAGATTAATTCATTTTGTAATAAGATATAAAATTACTCAAATATATTTATTAGCCGCAGTATTGTCGGGTAATGCTGAAAAACTGCCCCTTCAAGCATGGGATATTAATATGAAATCATTAATGAACATCTTAGACTTGTCAAGAGAAGTCGGGATTAAAAAAATTTTCTGGCCCAGTTCCATAGCGGTATTTGGTATCACTACCCCAAGAGTTAACACACCGCAGCTAACAATTATGGAACCAAATACTGTTTATGGTATCAGCAAACTTGCAGGTGAAAGATGGTGTGAGTATTATAATAACAAGTATAATTTAGATATTAGAAGCATAAGATACCCGGGTTTAATAAGTTATAAAACTGAAGCAGGGGGTGGGACAACAGATTATGCAGTTGAAATTTTTTATTCTGCAATTGAAAAAAAATCCTATGAATGTTTTCTGAAACCCGATACTACTTTACCAATGATGTTTATGCCTGATGCTATCAGAGGAACAACTGAACTTATGGAAGCAGAGAAATCAAAAATTAAAGTTAAATCATCTTATAATTTATCCGGTATAAGTTTTAATCCCGAAGAATTGTCTAATGAAATAAAAAAATTCATTCCTGAATTTAAAATTACTTACAATCCGGATTTCCGTCAGAAAATTGCAGATTCATGGCCTCAAAGCATTGATGACTCAGTAGCAAAAAATGAGTGGGGTTGGAAAAGTGAATATGATTTAAATAAAATGACTGATATTATGTTAAAAGAAATTAAGAAAAAATTTGAGTCAAAGGTTTAACTCTCTTAGTAATCATACTAAAGGATTAGTTTTAATTTCTCTTGCCGCTTTAATGTGGAGCACCGGCGGATTATTTATTAAGATACTTGAATTTGATGCATATCAAATTTCTTTTTTTCGTTCTGTCATCGCCGGTCTAACTATTTTTTTTATTGTTAAATTCAAAAAAGAAAATGTAAATTTTAAATTTGACTTAATTTCTAATTTATGTGCCATTTCATATTCCGGAATATTAATTCTTTTTGTAATTGCAACAAAATTAACAACTGCTGCCAATGCAATCTTTCTTCAGTTTACCGCTCCTATATATTTACTCTTTTTAGAACCTGTTTTTCTCAAAACTAAATTTAAACTTTCAAATCTCATTACAATTGTTTTTTGTTTTATCGGTATGATGTTGTTTTTTTTCGGAAAGTTAGAAATGGGTGATATTACAGGTAATATACTTGCGATTTGCTCCGGTATTTGTTTCGCATTGTTTTCATTATTCCTTAAATGGAAAAAAATGAAATCGAATAATCAAAGTGATTTAGGCAGTGTTATCATTGGAAATTTTCTTGTAGGTTTAATTATGTTTCCGTTTATTTTTAACAATTTATATTTTGATTTATCACAATTCTCTGCTTTGTTATACTTGGGAATATTTCAAATCGGTGTAAGTTATATGATTTTTAATGCGGGGTTAAAATATGTAAGTGCCACAGAAAGTATGATTATCGCCATGCTTGAAGCAGTGTTTAATCCCATTTGGGTTTTTATTGGAGTTGGTGAGAGACCTTCTGATTATGCTATTCTCGGTGGTGTCATAATTTTTGTAACTATTTTTATTCACAATATTATTTCGGTTAGAAAAAATAAATTCAGAATTGCCGATTAAATTATTTTATAAATAAAAAATAAATCAATCCTCCTATAGCCGCCTGCATTAATGCAAGTGAAACATAAAAATAAATATTCTGACGGTCTGATCTTTCTAAGTCATTTTGAAATCCATTTTCTTCATAACTTCTGTATAGTTGGTTTGAAACAGTTTTTGTTCTGTAAGATGAATAACCTGTTCCTAATACTGCGGCTGACAATAATGAGATTATAGCATAATTACGGGGTGTTTTAAATCCTGTATTTTTATTGTAAACAATTTCTTTAGAATCTGAAACTCCCGGTTTCTGTTTTAATATGCCGTAAATTTCAAATTTATCGTTTGGAATATCTAAAACTAAATCATCATACATTTCTTTTTTTAATATCAAATTACCGTTCAATTTATTATCCGGAAAATATCTTAAAGGTGTTTCTCCTAATAAAATATTATTGTAAAATACTAAAGCGTTAGTCGGTGATGAATTTATAAAATAATAATATCTGAAATTTGCATTTAAAATTGTATCTGAAACTAATGACATACTGTATTCTATCTCTTGTATATCCCAGTCCCTGCTATCAATCCCGCGTTTCACTTCTATAAAATAATTTCCTTCAGGTATTTCATTTGTTTCAAAGGGTGTATAACCTTTAAAAACAGAATCAATATAAACTAATGAACTGTCAAAATTAGAATAAATTTTGAGATTATATGTCATAGAATCATTTTGAGAATATGATTCTGAAAAGACAAACAATAATATTACTAAATATAATTTCATTTTAAAAATTCAAAACAATAAATTTCTCTGTTGTCACAGGCAATAAATAAATAATTTTTCCAAACTAAAGGTGAAGTTCTCAACCGTGATTCAAATTTCATATTCCATAATTTTTCTCCCGATGTCAAATCAAGTATATATAAATTTTTATCAAACGAACTTAAAAATATTTTATCATTAAAAATTACCGGATTGCAATATATAGCACCATTTGTCTTAAACGTCCAGTTTAATCCGCCGGTTTCAGGATTCAAAGAATAAAGGTTTCCGTCTATCCCTGCTGTTATTAAATTTTTTCCGCTTTTAGAAAAAGAAGAAGTGAATGAAGTATTATATTTATTTTCCCAAACTATCTCACCGGAAAAATTGTAACACATATTATTTCCATTTTCAGTGTTAATAAAAATTTTATTATCCGAGACTGTTAAATCACTTAAAACATTTTGCGATAGGTTTTTTTGCCAGTTTAATATTCCTGTATTTTTGTTTAAACAGATTAATATTCCTTTTGATGTAACTGCAAATAATAAATCATTTGAAATCACAGGAGTTGTAACAAACTGATCAAAAAAAATATTTTCTTTTCCTTTTTTTGTTTTCCAAATAATAGTACCATCATCTATATTAAGTTTATATACTGAAGAATCTTTTGAAGTAACATAAATAAATTCATTCTCAACCAATGGAGCAGATTTTATCATTCCACAGTTTATTTTCCAGATGACTTCTCCTGTCTTCAAATTATATCTTAATACAGAAGCATCTTCATTGCCATCAAATGTAATTATAAGATTATTTTTATAATAAGCCGGACAATTTACTCCGCCACCTGTTTTTCCAAATCTGCCTAAACTCTTTCCGTTCAATATATTTATCCCGTATGTTTCTCCTCTTAATGTGGAAACAAACAAAATCCCGTCAGTTGAAATCATTGCATTTTTAGAAAATCCCGCATCTGCATTGAATGACCAGAGTTGTTTTAAATTTATCCCGGTTAGCCCTGAGCCGGAGTTTATATTCTCAGAAGTTCTTCCACGTTGCAACCAGTCGAAATTTTCATCAATAGAAATGTTATCTTTAATTTTTAAAGATGAACATGAAGCCAGAAATATAAGGGGATACAGATATAAAAATAGTTTTTTCATTTTAACGGGAAAATCAAATATAATTTAATTCTTTTAATTTAAAAATTCTTTAAAGTATAAAAATTTATCACCAAAAATTTTTACACTTTCAAGTAATTACTTGACTTAATATACACTTTTATATAATTTGATTTAAATTATTAAAGGAGAACAAATGAAAGATATTCACGATCAAAATGATTCGGATGAACTCGAAGATGGCAATAATACGGATGATAAAAACAATGATAACTCAAAAAATAAATTAAACTCTGATTTATATAATTATTACGATCCTGAATCTTTAGAAGATAAAATAAATGACCTCTACGAATCCAAAAAATATGATGATGCACTTCCATTAATCAATAAGTATCTTGAATTATATCCATATTCCGTTGACATATGGCACAAAAAAGCATTAGTCTGTGATGCATTGGGAAAATTTGAAGAAGCGGTTGAGTATTTTGATAAAGCAATTTTACTTAACCCAAATGATATTGAAATTTATTTAAACAAAGCAATTGCTCTCGATAATCTTGAATTTTATGATGAATCTATAAATACTCTTATGAGAGTGATTGAGCTGGAACCGGATAATCTTGAAGCACTTTTTAATTTAGGTCTGGCTTATGAGAGACTTGAGAAATATAATGAAGCTGCAGAGTGTTTCAGAAAAGTTGTAAGTCTGGATTTTAATTATAGAGATGCTTATTATGAACTTGGATATTGTTATGATTTCCTTGATATGTTTGAAGAGTCACTTGCCGCATATAAAAAACATTTGGAAATGTCTCCAATGAATTATAATGCTTGGTATAATATGGGTATTGTTTTGAACAGAATGGGAAGATTTCTTAAGTCAATAGAATGTTATGATATGGCAATCGCAATTAATGATAAATTTGCTCCGGCTTGGTATAATAAAGGGAATGCTTATGCTGCAATTGGTAGATTATATTCTGCGATTGACTGTTATAAAAATTCACTTGAACTTAAAAATGAAGATCCGTTTTGTTATCATAATATAGGTAATGCTTATGAAGAAATAGGTGAATACAATCTTGCTATAGAATATTTTACTAAATCAATTAAGTTAGATCCCAAAAATTATGAATCATTTTACGGAAGAGGAAACTGTTATTATTGCAGAGATGAATATTCAAAAGCTTTAGAAGATTTTAATTCAGCATTAATTCTTTGCAAAGATTTTTCTGAAATCTGGTATTCCAAAGCAGATGCAGAAATTGCACTCGGTCTTATAAATGAAGCAATTAAAAGTTATGAAAACGTTATCAAACTTGAATCAAAAAATTATGATGCTTGGTTTGATTATGGATGTGCATTAGTAGAAGCAAATAAATTCAACGAAGCCATTCAGGCATTTGAAAATGTTTCTAAGATTAATTCAATTTGGTCTGAACCTTTTTATGAAAAATCTAAAATTTATTTTATCACCGGCGAAATAGAAAAAGGTGTGGAAAATCTGGAAAAAGGATTTAATCTGAAACCCGAGGAGAGGTTTGAATACGATTTAAAAAAAGACTGGAAAAAAATTCTTGATTTTTTGAATAACAGATGAGTGACGGTTTTAAATTTTCAGTTTAACTTCAAATAATTTATTTTCTTTTATCTGTAATATCCTCTTGTCCCGCATTTTTTTTACTATATCAAAATTGTGAGTTGCGAATATCACTGCTGTTCCGAGTGTGTTAATTTCATTAATTAACTTTACTATCTCTAATGAGATAAATGGATCTAAATTTCCTGTCGGTTCATCTGCAAGTAGAAGTTTCGGCTCATTAATCATTGCTCTTGCAATTGACACTCTTTGTTGCTCCCCTCCGGATAAATCATAAGGATAATTATTTAATTTGTCGAAGATTCCGATTTTTGATGATATATCAAAAACTCTTTTTTTGATTTTATCTTCTTTCACTCCGCTTATATATAGAGGTAATGCAATATTCTCAAATATATTTCTGTCGTTTAATAATTTAAAGTCTTGAAAAACAATTCCTATTTTTCTTCTGAGATACGGAATATCTCTGTTTTCCATTTTTTTTGAATCAAAATCTTCAAAGGTTATATCGCCTTCTGTAGGTTTTAAATCACTGTAAATTAACTTTAACAATGTTGTTTTTCCTATACCGCTTTCACCTACTAAAAAAAGAAACTCTCCATAGTTTACAAATAAATTTACTTTTGAAAAAATATTTTTGTTTGGATAACCGAAACTTACATTTTCAAATTTTAACATTCAGCACTTCTCCTGTTATTTGCTATTTTTGCGGCGAGTCTTATTGCAGAAACAGTGCTTTCTATTTTAGCAATTCCTTTCCCGGCTATATCAAAAGCGGTTCCGTGATCGGGAGATGTCCTGACAATACTTAATCCACCTGTAAAGTTTACACCATCATCGAAACATAATAATTTAAAGGGATTCAAAATTTGATCATGATACATTCCGACAGTTAAATTGTATTCACTAAATTTTTTTAAGCCAAAAAACCCATCAGATGCAAATACTCCGGAAACATTAATTCCCGAATTTTTTAGTTCCTCCATTGCTGGAATAATTTTTTCAATTTCCTCATTTCCCATAACTCCGTTATCTCCACTGTGCGGATTTAAAGATAACAATGCAATCTTCGGATTTTTAATTTTAAAATCTCTTTTTAAAATCTGATTTAATAATTTAATCTTATTAATTATCTTTTCTTTTGTTATGCTTGAACTGACTTTTTTAATCGGTATATGTGATGTAATTAGTGATGTTATAAATTTTTTTGAATGAAAAATCATAATCGGAGTTTCTTTAAGCATACTACCCAACATTTCAGTATGCCCGGTAAATTTAATTCCTGAATTATTTATAGCAAATTTAGAAACCGGCAAAGTAACCATCGCATCGTATTTTTTGTACACACATAATTCAACAGATTTCAAAAAAGATTTTGCAGATACTCTCGCAGTTTTTACTGAGGGCTTTCCCGGATAAAATTTAAATTCTTTAATTCCCAATGGTTCAAAATATCCGGTTGGAATTTTTTTAAATTTTAGTAATTTATAATATTCGGTAAACATCCATTCATCAGCACAAATTTTTAAATTAAATTTTTTAAATAAATCTGTTGTATGAAAAATTTTTATAATTATTTCAGGAGCGATTCCGGAAATATCGCCACAAGTTAAAATTAAATTTAACTTACTTTTTTCCATTTACTTCATCAGTAAAATATTCAGTCTCAGCATCTCCCCACAAGCCCTCAAGATTATAAAATTTTCTTGTCTGACCGTAAAAGATGTGTGCCACAACATCAACATAATCAAGCAACACCCAGCTTAGATTTCCATAACCTTCATTGTGCCAGGGTTTTTCATTTATCTTGCTCAACTCTTTAGAAACATGATCTGCTATTGCTTTTACTTGTGTATCTGAACTTGCTGAACAGATTACAAAATAATCAGTAATAGTTGTTAACTTACGCAAATCTAATATCATAATGTCTTCTGCTTTTTTATCTGACATTAATTTTGCGATTTTTTGGGAAAGTTCTTTTGGTGTCATTAATTATTTTATTATTGGAAGGGTTTTAATTCTTTAAAATCTTTTCCGATTACGACTGTAGCATCCACATACAAAGTGGAATTTAACTGTTGTATAATCTGTTTTTCACTAATACCTAATATACCGGCAATTTTTTTACATTTAGATGAGTTTCCTGAACGGTCAATAATTAAAGTTTTCGGCTCATCTGTTGATTGATAGTTACCGTAATCTACAACATCAAATCCTTGTTTCCTTAGAAAATCTGTGAAAATGCTTGCCACTCCACTTTGACTGGTTCCGTTTAAAATTTCTAATTGAATTGTTAAATTCGGCTGGTTTGTTCTGCTTTCTTTTTTATTTGTTGTATCAGTTATGACAGGAAGTATAGTAGTTTCTTTTGGTGCATTGATTGATTTCATTACAAGCGAATATATCAGATATGCAACCACTACAAAAAGCACAATAATTGCAATGTTCAGAAAATCATTTAGTATGTTCCTTTTTGAATCTTCCCTCATTAAACGAAAAACCCCCTTATTATCGGGGGAATAATTTTTTTAAAGTTTTAAAAATTTATTTTTAACGCCAGTAGAATGGATCATAATATCTGTCTTCATATAAGTAATTATTTCCGTTCCTGAATTCTACATTTATAAATGCATTGTCAGAGATTTTATAAATTAATTTTAATCTTGATAAAGCCAGTCCATTTATATCATTCTGCAGTTGATTGTCAAATGATGATCCAAAAGATGTTTTTGTAAATGGTGAATAAGACATCGTTATATCGGCTTGTATATTAAGATCGTCATTAAACTTATAATTCATAGAATTTGTATATGAAGTAATCCCAATATTTCCATATCTGGTATTAACCATTGAAAAGTTTAATGAATGCTGCATCGAAAAATTATTAGGATTAAAAATTCCTAATATTAAATTGTTCGTGTTATTATTTCTTTTTCTGTAATCATTGTTTCCTTCTCGGATCTGAGCGTTAACACTTGTTGTAAAAATCGTAAGGGAAAGTATAAATAAAATTGTTTTTATCATATTGTAATTTATAAAATTGTGTTAATATATTATATGAAAATATTGATGCATTTAAAATAAAAACTCTCTTTTCTTATGATGAGTTCCAATAACTTTTTTAATACTTATATCCTTAAAATGGAATCTAAAATTTCATAGTTATCGAAAATATTCATTTTAAATAAGTAAAGGCTTGGAGTATTACATTTTAGAGAAAAAATCGTCAAATTTGTTTAATTCATATAATTGATCAGTGTATATAATTTTCTTTATTATATGAGTGAATTAATATATAAGTTAATTTAAATATACATTTCAAAATAATGTCTTTATTTTGAACTATATTTTTATTATTAAAAATTACTAAAAATAGGTTCCTTAATTCGATTAATTTTCTTGAATTTAAAATTAATTTTATCTACTTTGCTCTATAATTAATACAGTTTTTCTAAAAAGAACTGATTTTTTACTAAAAATAAAACAAAGGAAAGAAAATGAGAGAGAAATATTTCTACCTATCTGTAATGCTATTATTAGTGGTTACAGGCTTCTATCTCGGATTTAATGTTTCCGATCCATTCGGCAGCAGAAATCCACAAACACAAACTGATTCCCCGAATCCATCAGTTATCAATCCTGATTTGGATAATGCAGGAACTGTAGTTTATGTTGACAGTTTAAACGGTAATAACGATACTACCGCATTAAAA
>DOWN01000188.1 GCA_003519545.1 Bacteroidota bacterium | reverse complement strand
CTCTTAGAGTATTAATCAACATTTTTTTTAATATAGTTCTTAAAAAAATTTTTCTTTCTTAATAAAAAAGGAACCTAAATGAAAAACTTTACAAAATTAAAATTTCTGACATTAACATTTTTACTGATGTTAATATTTTCTTCAGAAAAGTCCTACGCTCAGTTAAGCGGTAACTTCACCATTCCCGGTGATTATGCCAATTTCACTGCCGCGTTTAACGCATTAAACTCCTTAGGTGTTGGACCCGGTGGTGTAACTTTCAGAGTTGATGCAGGCTCGGTTTTCAATGAAAATCCACCTGAATTAACTGCGACAGGTACGGCAGGAAATCCCATTATTTTTGAAAAATTTGGTGTAGGTGCAAATCCGTTAATCACTCCGGTTGCGGCAGGTACTATAACCACTACCACACTCGGTAATCATGCAGACGGAATAATTATTATTAACGGCGGTGATTATATAACTTTTGACGGTATTAGTTTAAACGGAAATGCAGCTTTACCTGATGACGCTACATCTAAATATGAATATGGATTTTATCTGAAAAAAGCTAGTGGCGATGATGCACCAAAAAATATTGTAATAAAAAATAGTGTAATAACTTTATATCACAATACTGGTGCTACAGTAGGTATAGGTTCCGGAATTTTTCAGTCTAATATTTCAGGTACTACAACAGTAACTGTTACTTCTACCGGTGGAAGATCTGAAAATAATAAATTTTTCTCTAATCAATTCACAGGTTGTTATATCGGAATTCAATTCAGAGGATTTAATGCTACTACTCCATTTGATTTTTATGACCAAAATTGCGATGCTGGTGTTGACGGCGGCAATACGATTTCAAATTACGGTGGTGCAGGAACAACTGCATACGGAGTCTATTCAATCTATCAGAATAATTTAAGAATAGCGAATAATACAGTAACAAGTCTCTTGTCCACAGGTACTTTATATGGTATTTTTTCTTCAACAGGTACAAATTCAAATATTGATATTTATGGTAACACTGTTACTATTAATGGTGGCGGAACTACAAGTACAATTTATGCAATAAATAACGCTACAGGTTCAACAGGAACTTCAAATACAGTTAATATTTATAACAACATTGTTGAAAACTGTACTTATGCTACAGCTACTTCGGGTGCTTATTATGGAGTGTATAACACCGCTTCTGCTTTAACTGTTAATATGTATGGAAATATTATTAGAAATAATACAAAACCAGGAACAACCGGTGCAATGTATTTGCTATACAGTTCTTCAACAGCCGTAGATGGTTTTGCAAATATTTATAACAATCAAATTTACGGAAATTCCAATACTGCTGCAACGGGTGATTTATTCTGTTTATATTCAAATGAAGTTACTACATCTACAAAAAATGTTTACGGAAATTCTGTTTATAATAATACAGGCAATGATGATGTGCATGGCATCAATACATTGTTAGGTGTTCTGTCAAATGTTTACAAAAATAATATTTATAATATAACATCTACAACAACTCTTACAACATCTCCTTATTGTTCAGGTATTACGGTAGGGACAGGGACTAATGTATATGTTTATAATAATTTTATTTCAGATTTGAAAGCTCCAAACTCTGCTGCAACGGATGCTGTCAGAGGTATTAGTATTATAACTGCTACTACAAATGCAAACAGAGGTGTTTATTACAACACCATATTCCTTAATGCAACTTCATCAGGAGTTAATTTTGGTTCATCAGGTATCTTCCATATTTTCAGTACGACAGCAACAACCGCTGTATTGGATATGAGAAATAATAACGTTGTGAACCTTTCAACCGCAAATGGTACAGGATTGACGGCAGCATTCAGAAGAAGTGCCGCAACAAATTTAAATAACTACGGTACGAATTCAAACAATAATAATTTTTATGCAGGAATTCCAAGTGCAACAAATGTAATTTTTACTGACGGAACAAATCATTTACAAACTATGACTGATTTCAAGACATTTGTTGACCCGAGAGAAACAAACTCAATTACAGGAAATCCTCCTTTTGTTAATAGCACTGTTCCTCCTTATGATTTAAGAATCAATCCTGCTTCTCCAACTCAACTCGAAAGTGCAGGACAAATTATTTCAACACCTCTTGCGATAAATGTTGATTATGATGACAATGCAAGATATCCAAATATGGGATATCCATTTAATCCAATGTATCCTCCTACAGCACCTGATATTGGTGCTGATGAGTTTGGTGGAATTCCGGCGGATTTAACCGCACCTGTTATAATTTACACAGCATTGCAAAATACAGCATCAACCGGTAACCGAACTTTAACTGCTGAAATAACTGATCCCGCAGGTGTTATGCAAGGTGCTAATGGTCCAAGATTATATTACAAAAAAAGCACTGATCCATCATACATATTTGATGCTTCTCCAGGAATAATGGGTGATAATTATACTTTCACAATTAATACAACTTTACTCGGAGGTGTTTCTTCAGGTACAATTATTCAATATTATGTTGCCGCTCAGGATTCTGCCGGTAATGGTGGTACTCAACCTGCGGGTGGTTCTGGTGTTAATCCTCCCGGAACAACTCCTCCCGGTTCACCTTTTTCATATACTGTAGTTCCATCCATATCAGGAACTTATACAATCGGTGCTACCGGTGATTATCCAAGTTTAACAGCAGTTTCTAATATTCTTAATAATCAGAATTCAGAAGTAATCGGAAATGTTGTTTTTGAATTACTTGCTGATTATGATGGAACAGCAGTTGAAACTGTTCCGATTGTATTTAATGAATTTGTTAATGCAGGTGATGCGGGTAGTCCGTTTACAGTAACTTTCAGACCTGCGGTTGGAGTGACAGGAAGAGTTACTGCAGGTGATCCCGGTTCAAATTTTGCTTTTCCTGTAATTAATTTAGTCGGAGGTAAATATTTTATTTTTGACGGAAGACCGGGTGGAGTTGGAACCAACAGAGAGTGGACAATTCGAAATACGAGAACTACATCAACTATCGGTTGTGTTATTAGATTTGCTGATGATGGAGCTTATAATAATATAAAATATTGTAACATAGAAAGTCAGGCAACACTTACAACAACCGGTAATATATTTTTCCATACATCAACCGGTACAATTGGTAATTCTTTTAATACTATCGAGAATAATATGATCAGAGGAAGAACAGATGTTCCTGCTGATTCAATCGGAAATGGAATTTTATCAAACGGTTCTTTAGCAGCTCCAAATCACTCAAATATAATAGATGCGAATCATATCGTAAATTATAGAGCCATCGGAGTAAGTTTAGTTGCAACTAATACAGGTAATGGACCAGACTGGCAAATTACGAATAATAGATTTTATTCTTCAGTTATTTCCGGTATAACTCAAGCAGGTATCAGTTCGGCTTCAACGGCAGCAACTAACCTTATAATTGATGGAAATATTATCGGTGGAAGTGCATCTGACGGTAGCGGTATGATGACTAACTCAGGAAACAATTTATTTACAGGGATTTCTATAACAGGCGGTCAGGCAGTTATTACTGATAATTTAATAACAAATATGACCGGAACTAATACAGGTACAACTGCTAGAACAAGAGGTATTTATGTCACAGCAGGTGCTGACGGGCAAGTAGCCAGTGGAAACACCGTTTCAAATTTAATTTCTAACAGTGGAGTTGTTTCAGGTTATACAGCAGGAAGCCAAGCGGCAGTCGGTATTAGCTTCTGGCCCGGTGCTACTTTCTATAACTGTGAAATTAATAATAATACGATTTCAAATATTTCTACTGAAAACACAACTGCATTTACAACTATTCACTCTGCTTGCGGAATGTTTTTAACTAATGTAAAAGGAATCGTAAATGGTAACAGAATTTATGATATAAAAAATAAATCAACAGGTATAACAGCAGGTCAACCTCCTGTAGCCGCTGGTATATTAATCAGATTCGTTGATTCAGCATTTATTTCAAACAATATGATTTCATTAGGTAACGGCGAAAATACAAATACTCAGTTTGCAGGTATTCAAACAGTTACAGGTACGGCTACAAATGATAATATGATATTTTATAATTCAATTTCTATTTTAGGAACATCAGGAGGAAGTACGGGTTCTTATGGTATAGTCAGAGGTGATAATTCAATAACTGCTCCACTTTCACCAATGGTAATTCTCAATAATGCTGTTGTAAATCAAAGAACAGGTGGAGGTTCTGTAAATTATGCTTTAGGTTTTATGGGTGGTGATTCTTCTGTTTTTGTATTCTCCTTCTATAATATGTTGTTTAATTCTGATGCTTCCACTTTAGTTCAGAGTAATGTTAACAATTATAATTTCTCACAATGGAAGTCAAACTCAGGAAATGAAACAACTTCTCTTTCCCCGTCTTCATTGAATTTAGCTAACTTGTTTGCAAATGTAAATATTGCTGATTTTAATGTCATCGGTTCTAATGTTGAAAGTTGGTTATTAAATGGAAACGGTGCTCCTTTAAGTAATATATCTTCTGATTATGGCGGTAATCCTAGAAGTGATTCGGTTGCTACAGGCGCTACTGATATTGGAGCAATGGAATTTACACCTTCAGTAAATGCACCGGTAAACACATTCCCGGTAGCAGGTGTAGGTGTTTATCCTTTAACAATTGATGGAAGAACAGTTGGCGAAATTAATTTAATAAATGCGGGTACAGCTGATGTTCCGATTACTCAGTTTGATGTAAGATATATTCCGGGTTCAAATCCTCCAAATGCTACTAACCCTTATCATTTTGGAAATGCATATTGGGATATTTCTACAAATGTTGGTGCGTCAGGATATTTATATGATGTAACTCTGAATTATAATGATGCTATTCTCGGAACTATTGTTTCTGAAAATAATTTAAGAATGGCGAAAAGTGATGACGGAATTACATATGTTCCTTATTTAATTCCCGGCACCGGTTCCGGTCAATATGAATTAAACACTACCAACAACACAATTAAGGTTTATGGATTATCTTCTTTCTCATTCTTCGGATTGACAGATGATGTTGCTCCATTGCCTGTTGAACTTTCAGCTTTCTCAGCATCAACTGACAGAAATAATGTAAACTTAAACTGGACAACTGCTACAGAAATAAATAATTCTGGATTTGATATTGAAAGAAAACTTGTTGGATCTGAAAGCTGGATGAAAATTGCAAATATTGAAGGTAACGGAAATTCTAATGAACCAAAAAATTATTCTTATTCTGATAGAAATGTAACGACAGGTAAATATAATTACAGACTGAAACAAATTGATTACAACGGTAACTTTGAATATTTCAATTTATCTTCAGAAGTTGTCGTAGGTATTCCGGATAAATATGATATCAGTCAGAACTATCCAAATCCGTTTAACCCTACTACAAAAATTAATTATGATTTACCTTTTGACAGTAAAGTATCTATCAAAGTATTCGATTTACTCGGAAGGGAAGTCTTCTCAGTATTGAATAATGAACAGATAAATGCAGGATATCATACTGCACAGTTGAATTTTGGTTCAATGGCGAGCGGCACTTACTTCTATAGAATTATTGCTAAAGGTGTTAATGGAAAAGAATTTGTTATGTCTAAAAAGATGGTTTTAATCAGATAAAATATTTTTTTAAATTCAATAAAACAAAAGAGCCTCTGAAAAAAGAGGCTCTTATATAATACAAAAAAAATGAAAAAAATAATTTACTTATTACTGGTATTTGCATTTGCAAACAGTTCATTGTTTGCTTATTCAAATTTACCGTCAAATGTGATTCCCCCAACTTATGCTATGACAAACGGAACTGCAGCATTTACAGGTCCGATTGCAAGCACACCGAGAACATATCAGAAGTTAATAAACCAAAGTATATTGACAAATTTGGTTGGTTCTTTAATTACAGGTATTACCTGGAGATTGCCAAGTAACGCTACAGGCGACTGGCCCGCATCAGAAATTGTATTCAGCAGTTATGATGTTTATCTTAGCGGAAGTGTTCCTCCCGATCAAAGAAGTTTAACTTTTGCTTTAAACGTAGTTGGTACTCAAACTCAGGTTCGTTCAGGCAGTTGGACTGTTCCTTTAGGTTCTTTCAGATCAGGCGGTAGCCCTAATGATTTCGGTCATGTCGTAAATTTTACTACCCCCTATTTATATACAGGCGGTCATTTATTAATTGAAATAAGACATACAGGACATACTGCTACTTCAAGAAGTAATGACGGTATCGGTACTTCAACCACCGGTTATGGAACAGATTTCAGTGCTTGCTGGGGAAGTGGAAATACAGCAACCTCAGGTTCACAGGGAAATTTTTCCGTTTTAAATATTCTGACTCTTGCATCTAATATTGGAAGTGACCCTTCTAATCTACCTGCTAACTATCAGTTAAGTCAAAACTTCCCAAATCCTTTCAATCCGACAACTGATATTAAATTTGAAATTCCAAACAATGAATTCGTAACTTTAAAAGTTTATGATAAACTCGGAAGAGAAGTTCAGACTTTAGTAAATGAATTCAAACAAGCAGGCTCATACAAAGTAAGTTTTAATGCAACATCACTTTCAAGCGGAATTTATTTTTATAAAATTCAATCCGGAAGTTTCTCAGAAACTAAAAAAATGATGCTGATTAAATAATTTTTTTTTAAGCATATATAATAAATGGCTTAGTGGATTTTATCGCTAAGCCATTTTTATTATATTTGTTAGGATTTTGTTAGGATTTTTTTTAAATTATTAATATATACTATTAAAC
>DOWN01000268.1 GCA_003519545.1 Bacteroidota bacterium | reverse complement strand
ACATATAATTTATTATAATGAGGGAATTTTTTATCTCCCTCAAAAACAGGGTTAAACCTGTTTTTTTTTCTTAAATAGTTTAATCAACGAATAAAGTTAAAATACAATGATCCAGGAAGAAACTAATCTCGTAGTTGCCGATAATTCAGGTGCTAAATCTGTCAGATGTATCAGGGTTTTGGGCGGTTCAGACAGAAGGTATGCAGGTGTTGGTGATATAGTTGTTGTATCAGTAAAATCAGCTATTCCCGGCGGTACTGTGAAAAAAGGGGAAGTATCTCGTGCAGTTATCGTTAGAACTGCAAAAGAAACTAAAAGAAGAGACGGAAGTTTTATTAAATTTGATGAAAATGCTGCGGTATTGATTAACAATCAAAACGAACCTAAAGGAACGAGAATTTTCGGACCGGTCGCAAGAGAATTAAGGGAAAAACAATTTATGAAAATTATTTCCTTAGCTCCTGAAGTAATTTAAATTTTGAAAAAATGAGAAAAGCAAAACATAACGAAGTTAAACCAAGAGTCAAAACAAAATTAAGAAAAAATGATACCGTTAAAGTTATCGCAGGTAACAGCAAAGGTACAACAGGAAAAATTTTGTTTATTGACAGAGAAAAAGGAAGAGTGATTGTTGAAGGTGTTAACATTATTCACAGACACACTAAACCTAATCAAAAAAATCAACAGGGCGGAATTATAAAAAGAGAAGCTGCGATTAATATTTCTAATGTTATGCTCATCGATCCTAAAAGCAACGAGCCGACTAAAGTTGGTATGAAACTTATTACTGATGAAACCACCGGTAAAACAAGACGCATGAGATACGGAAAAAGCTCAGGTGAAATAATTCTCTCTTAATTAACTTAATTCGAATTAAAAAAAGTATCGAAATAAAAAATGGCAAAGACTAAACAAGACAGAAAAAAAGAACAGGACGAACAGAAAAGTGCCAAAGGTAAAGAAACCTCGGCTAAAGATGATAATTTTGTAGAAGAAAATGTACCTGTAAGACTGTTGGAAACTTATAATACTAAAATTGTGCCCGAGTTAATGAAAAAATTCGGATACAAAAACAGAATGCAGGCTCCTAAACTTGAAAAAATTTGTATCAATGTTGGTGTAGGAAGAGCAACTGAAGATCAAAAAATTATTGATACAACCGTAAAAGAAATTGAAGCAATCACAGGGCAGAGACCTGCTGTTGTTAAAGCAAAAAAATCAGTTTCTAATTTCAAACTCAGAGAAGGTATGAAAATCGGTGTTAGAACAACTTTGAGAAATGCAAGAATGTATGAGTTCCTTGACAGATTTATTAATGTTTCCATTCCGAGAATCAGAGATTTCAGAGGTCTTCCGGATAAAAGTTTTGACGGAAGAGGTAACTATACTATCGGTATTAAAGAACAAATAATTTTCCCTGAAATAAATGTTGATAACGTTACTAAAATATCAGGTATGGATATAACCTTTGTCACCAATGCTAAAACTGATGAAGAGTCTTATGAATTATTAAAACAATTTGGTGTTCCTTTTGTAAATAAAAAATAAAATATTTAATGGCGAAAAAATCACATATTGCCAGACAGCAAAAAAGAGTTAATCTCGTTGAGAGATACGCACAGAAAAGAAAAGAACTGAAAGAAAAAGGAGATTATGAAGGTCTTCAGAAACTGCCGAGAAACAGCAGTCCGACAAGACTTCATAACAGATGCAGCGTTACAGGCAGATCACGTGCTTATTACAGAAAATTTGGTGTCTCAAGACTTGTACTCAGAGAGCTGGCTTTGGCGGGAAAAATTCCCGGCGTTAGAAAAGCAAGCTGGTAAAAAAATATATTATTTTTTAAACTTCACGGATAACCGTGAATATTTATTTAAACTAAATTAAATACTGGATTTAAATTATGTCAATGACCGATCCGATTTCTGATTTTTTAACGAGAGTCAGAAACGCTATCAAAGCTGAAAAAAAGACTGTTGATATTCCGGCTTCTAAATTTAAAAAAGAAATTGCCGAGATATTAAAAAATACTAAGTTTATTGAAGACTATAAAATTGTTGATGTTGAAGCTCCTCAGAAAATGCTTTCTATCAGATTGAAATATTCAAACGGTGAAAGTGTTATCACTGGAATTAAAAAAATCAGTAAACCCGGTATCAGAAGATATGTGCAAACTGAAAATTTACCTAAAGTTAGAAACGGTCTCGGTATCGCTTTGATTTCAACTTCTAAAGGTTTGATGACTGATGCACAGGCAAGAAAACTCGGTGTCGGCGGTGAAGTTATTTGTGAAGTCTGGTAATTTATTATTTTTAAAATTAAGAAAAAAAATTTGTTATGAGCAGAATAGGAAAAAAACCAATTCCATTATCAAAAGATTTTCAGGTCAATATCAAAGATAAACTGATTGAAGTAAGCGGACCTAAAGGAAAATTAAATCTCGAAATTAAAGACGGTGTTAATGTCGAAATCAAAGACAATGAAGTTATATTTTCGAGAAACAGTGATAATAAAAATATAAGAGCATTACACGGATTATATAGAGCGTTGTTGAATAATATGATTAAAGGTGTCACTGAAGGTTTTTCTAAAAAACTTGATCTTGTAGGTATCGGTTATAAAGCAGAGTTAAAAGGAAATAACATCGTATTTGCTCTCGGATTTTCTCACCCGATTATTTTCACTGCACCTCCTGATGTTAAAATCGAAATTCCTGCTCCTAACAATGTCGTTATTTCAGGTATTGATAAGCAACTCGTCGGTTTGGTTGCCGCGAAAATTAGAAGTTTAAGACCACCGGAGCCATATAAAGGTAAAGGTGTTAAATATTCAGACGAAACTGTCAGAAGAAAAGCAGGAAAAACTGCATCTAAATAAAATTAGTTAATTACCAAAGGTAATAAAAATGAAAAAATTAGACGTAATTAAAAAAAGAAGAGAAAGAATAAGATACAAGATAAGGAAAAAAGTTTCCGGTACTTCTGTTAAACCAAGACTCGTTGTTTATAGAAGTGCAAAACATATTTATGCTCAGCTTGTTGATGATTTAAATTCAAAAACTCTTTACGGCACAGGTTCAAATTCCAAGTCAATGCAGGAAAAACTTGCTTCCGTAAAAGGAAATGTAGAGATAAGTAAATATATCGGAAAATTAATTGCCGAGAAAGCAAAAGATCTCAATATCTCCGAAGTTGTTTTTGACAGAAACGGATATTTGTATCACGGAAGAGTTAAAGCTCTTGCCGATGGTGCCAGAGAAGGTGGTTTAAAATTTTAGTTATTTTTCGTATCTTCAAGGTTTGAACTTTCTCGGGTCGTCTAATGGCAGGACAGCGGCCTTTGGAGCCGTACGTGGAGGTTCGAGTCCTCCCCTGAGAACAATTATAAAATTATTTTTTTAAATGGCAAAGATTAAAAAACTTACTGTAAAACCGGCTGAACTTGAATTAAAAGAGAAACTCGTGAAAGTCGGACGTGTGGCTAAGGTGGTTAAAGGTGGTAGAAGATTCAGCTTTAATGCAGTCAGCGTTGTTGGTGATGGTAACGGTTATGTTGGCGTTGGACTTGGTAAAGCTAACGAAGTAACTGATGCTATCAAAAAAAGTGTGGAAGATGCACGTAAAAATTTATTAAAAGTCCCGATTAGAAAAGGTACTATTCCTCATGAAATAATCGGAAAATTCGGTGCGGCTAAAGTTCTTCTAAAACCTGCTGCTCCGGGTACAGGTATCATCGCAGGTGGTGGTGTCCGTGCTGTGCTTGAGTCTGCAGGCGTTCAGGACGTGCTTACTAAATTGCTCGGTTCTGCTAATCATCATAACGTGGTTAAAGCAACAGTTAACGCTCTTCAGAATTTAAAAGACGCTTCTTCTATTGCTCAAAAAAGAGGTATTACTTTAACAGAATTATTTGCTAATTAATTATTATGGATATTAAAATTACTCAGATTAAAAGTGCTATTGACAGAACTAAAGATCAAAAAGCAACTATCGAAGCTTTGGGTATCAGAAGATTAAATTCTCCTGTCGTTAAAAAAGACAGTCCCCAAATCAGAGGTATGATTAGAAAAGTTTCACATCTTCTCAAAGTAGAAGAAATTAAATAATTTTAAACGTTTATTAATATAATACGATATGGATTTTTTAAGTAATTTAAAATACGCTGAAGGTTCAAGAAAAAAAACCAAAAGGATTGGACGCGGTCAGGGTTCCGGTCACGGTGGAACTTCAACAAGAGGTCATAAAGGTGCTAAGTCACGCTCCGGATATAAAAACAGAGCTTGGTTTGAAGGTGGTCAGATGCCGCTTCAGAGAAGAGTACCTAAATTCGGTTTCACCAATCCGCACAGGGTTGAGTATAATGTTTTAAATCTTGACAAACTTCAGAAACTTATCGATTCAGGTAAAATTTCTGAAACAGTTATAAATAAAGAATTTTTACTTGAAAAAAGAATTGTATCCGGTAAAAATTTACCTTTGAAAATTCTCGGCTCAGGTGAACTTAAAGCAAAAGTTGAAATTACTGCTGATGCTTTCAGTAAAACTGCCGTCGAAAAAATTGAGAAACTCGGAGGAAAAGCAATTACACAATGAGTGGATTTATAGATAGCTTTAGAAATATTTTTAAAATTGAAGAACTTAGGACACGAATTTTATTTACTCTCGGGCTTTTAATTGTTGTAAGAATCGGTGCCCATATTACTTTACCGGGTATAAACGCCGGATTACTCGCTCAGGCAAATCAAAATACTGCTTCTAATACTCTCTTCGGTTTGTATGATATGTTTGTTGGTGGTGCGTTCAATAACGCTGCCATCTTTGCGTTGGGTATTATGCCGTATATCAGTGCATCTATTATTATTCAGTTGCTCGGTGCGGTTTTCCCTTATTTCCAAAAACTTCAGAAAGAAGGTGATGAGGGAAGAAAAAAAATTACTCAGCTGACAAGAATCGGAACTATTCCGATTGCTGCTCTCCAGGCATGGGGTGTTAGTGTTCAGCTTGCAAGCAGAAATGTAAACGGTACAAGCATCATATCTCCGGATATGTCGCCGTTTTTATTTACTTTTTCTACGGTTATATTCTTAACCGCAGGTACTATTTTTATGATGTGGCTCGGTGAACAGATTACGGATAGAGGTATTGGTAACGGTATTTCGCTTATCATCTTCATCGGTATTATTGCTGAGTTCCCATTCGCTGTGTTTGATGAGTATCAGTTCGTTGCCTCAGGTGCGAGAAATATTATTATCGAATTGCTTTATATCGCTTTATTCCTGGTGATTATTGCGGGGGTTATTGCCGTCACAGTCGCTACGCGGAAAATTCCTGTGCAATACGCAAAACGTGTTGTCGGAAGAAAAGTCTTCGGAGGTGTTACGCAATATATTCCTATGAAAGTTAATCAGGCAGGTGTTATGCCGATTATCTTCGCTCAGTCTATTATGTTTGTTCCAAGTACTATCCTGAGCTTTTTCCCTGACTCTATCTTTATGCAAAGCGTTGCAAGATATTTTGATCAGACAAGTTTTGTTTATTCGCTCTTGTTCGCTTTATTGATTATATTCTTTACTTATTTTTATACTGCTATCGCTTTCAATCCGAAAGATGTTGCTGATAATATGAAAAAACAAGGTGGATTCATTCCGGGTGTTAGACCGGGTAAACCTACCTCTGATTTTATTGATAATATTCTGACTAAGATTACTTTGCCGGGATCTGTATTCCTTGCTATCATTGCTATCATTCCGACTATCTTTATGAATTTCGGTGTAACAAGCGGACTTTCTCAGTTCTTCGGTGGTACAAGTCTTTTGATTATCGTTGGTGTTGCTCTTGATACTCTGCAACAGATTGAATCTCATCTGTTAATGAGACACTACGACGGATTTATGAAAGGCACTCGAATTAAAGGAAGAAAATAAGAAGTTGGGTTTAGTAAAAAGTGAAAAAGAAATTGAACTGATTCGCGAGTCTTGCAAAATTGTTAAGAATACTTTTGATTATATAAAAGATTTTATTAAAGAAGGTGTAACAACTTTCGAACTTGATACGCTCATTGAAAATAAAATTAAAAGCTACGGAGGATATCCGGCTTTTAAAGGATACAGAGTGAACGGAAAGAGATTTCCCTCATCAGCATGTATCTCTCTTAACAGCGAAGTTGTTCACGGTATTCCGAGTAAGAATACTGTTCTGGCTGTCGGTGACATAATTTCAATTGATATTGGTGTACAGAAAAACGGATATTTTGGTGACAGTGCTTATACATTTTCAGTAGGTGAAATTTCTTCCAAGAAAAAAAAACTGCTGGAGATAACAAATGAATCGCTCTTTAAAGGTATAGCTCAGGCTAAGGATGGTAACGAAGTTAACGATATTTCTTCTGCTATTCAGAATTTTGTGGAAGGATCAGGTTTTTCAATCGTTAGGGAATTGATTGGTCATGGAGTCGGTAAAAAACTTCATGAAGAACCACCGGTTCCGAATTATTATAATCCGCAGAATAAATACCGGCTAATGAAAGGTATGGTGCTCGCAATCGAACCGATGGTTAATTATGGAAGCCCTAATGTGAAAACAAAATCTGACGGTTGGACTGTTGTAACCGCTGATGGCGAACCTTCTGCTCACTATGAACATACAGTTTTAATCACGGATTCACATCCGGAAATTTTAACGATTTAAAATAAAAAAGTTTTTTAAATAAATTATAAAATCATTCTTTGGGTAAACAGGACGTAATAAAAGTTGACGGGATAATTACTGAAATTCTTCCTAATACTTCTTTTAAAGTCAAACTTGAAAACGGTCACGAAATTCTTGCTCACATTTCAGGTAAAATGAGAATGAATTTTATCAGGATTTTACAGGGAGATAAAGTTTCTGTTGAACTTTCTCCTTACGATTTGACTAAAGGTCGAATTACTTATAGATATAAATAATAACTCAGTGAACTCTGTGTTAAATTAAATTGCGGAGTGAAAAAAAATGAAAGTTAGAAGTTCTGTAAAAAAAATGTGTGATAAGTGCAAAATTATAAAACGTAAAGGTGTCGTTCGCGTTATTTGTACTAATCCAAAACATAAACAAAGACAAGGTTAATTAAATCAGGAGATTTATAAATTGGCAAGAATTGCAGGTATTGATTTACCAAAAAATAAAAGAACTGTAATAGGGTTAACTTCCATTTTCGGAATAGGGAAATCTACTTCCGAAAAAATCCTTGAAAAATTAGGTATTGATCCTGATAAAAAAGTTGCTAATCTCACAGATGATGAAGTAAATCATATCAGAACCGAGATTACCAATACTATTAAAGTGGAAGGTGCTCTTAAGTCAGAAGTTCAGATGAATATCAAAAGACTTTTGGATACGGGAACTTACAGAGGTAAAAGACACAGAAAAGGTCTTCCTGTAAGAGGTCAGAGAACAAGAACAAATTCACGTACGAGAAAAGGAAAAAGAAAAACTGTTGCAGGTAAGAAAAAAGCAGCGGCTAAGAAGTAATCTTTTATTTTTCAGTAATTAAAATATATCGCGGGTTTATTCCCACGATTGAATTAAAAATAAATTAGTGGCTAAAACATTTAAAAAAACTAAGAAAAAAGTTCACGTTGAAGCAAATGGAGTTGCTCATATCAAAGCAACTTTTAATAACGTAATCATTACTTTAACTGATGTTCAGGGTAATACTATCGCTTGTGCATCTTCAGGAAAAATGGGTTTCAAAGGATCTAAGAAAAATACTCCTTTCGCTGCTCAGATGACCGCTGAATCCGCAGGTAAAGAAGCTTTTGATGCAGGTTTGAGAAAAGTTGATGTATTGATTAAAGGCGTTGGCTCAGGTCGTGATGCAGCTATTAGATCTCTGGCTATTGTTGGTCTTGAAGTTGTCTCTATCAAAGACATTACTCCTTTGCCTCACAACGGATGCAGACCTCCTAAAAAGAGAAGAGTATAATTTTTATTCACGGATTATTTCCGTTTTTATAAATTTAAACCGCATTACGGTTTAATAAAAATACCGGAATCTTAATAGGTTCCGTTTTGTAAGAAAAAAAGAAATTAAATGGCAAGATATACAGACGCAAATTGCAAACTTTGCAGAAGAGAAAGAACTAAACTCTTTCTAAAAGGAACAAGGTGTTACACCGATAAGTGTCCTATCGCAGGAAAAAGAAATTATCCTCCCGGACAACACGGTGGTTCTAAAAGAGCAAGAATTACTGACTACGCTGTTCAGCTCAGAGAAAAACAAAAAATCCGTAAAACTTATGGTCTTCTTGAAAAAGTTTTCAGAAGCTATTTCACTGAAGCTGCAAGAAGAAAAGGTGTTACAGGTGATAATCTCGTTGCTCTGCTCGAAAGCAGGTTTGACAATACTTTATACAGACTCGGACTTGCTCCATCAAGAAAATCTGCAAGACAGGTTATAACTCATAAACATTTAACTGTTAACGGAAGAGTTGTTAATATCCCTTCCTACATTTTGAAACCGGGCGATGTTATCAAAGTTCGTGAAAACAGTAAAAAAATGGAACTGTTCCACGAATCTATGAAAAGAATGAAAGATAATATGTTGCCTGCTTGGCTGTCTCTTGACAAAGCCAATATGGAAGGCAAATTTTTGAAAATGCCTGAAAGAGCTGATGTGCCGTTTATCGGAAATGAACAGCTCGTTGTCGAGTTATATTCAAAATAATTTATTGACGGATTTTTATCCGTTATTTTAAGATTTAAAATTTAAACTCATTTAAGATATGAAGATAAATCACTTACAATTACCGGAGTCTGTTACTAAGGAAGAATCCACATTTACCGATACTTACGGTAAATTTATCGTTCAGCCTCTCGAAAGAGGTTATGGAATTACCTTAGGTAACTCTTTAAGAAGAGTGCTTGTTTCTTCTTTAACCGGAACTGCTATTATTGCAATTAAAATTAATGACGCTACCCATGAATTTACTACTTTAAAAGGTGTTGTAGAAGATCTCTCAGAAATTATTCTGAACTTAAAAGAAGTAAGATTTAAAGATATTACAGGTAAAGGTTCAAAAATTGAACTTAATATTAAAGGTGCAAGAGAATTTACAGCGAAAGATATTCAGGATGCTACTGCTGATTTTGAAATCTTAAACCCTGATAAATATATCGCTACTCTTAACAAAGATGCTAATCTGCATATTGAACTGAGACTCGCTCAGGGTATCGGTTACATCCCTGCAGAAGAAAATAAAAAAGTTGAATTGCCTATTAATTTTATTACTATGGATTCAATTTTTTCTCCTGTTAAAAGAGTTAATTACCTTATTGAAAATACTCGTGTCGGTCAGAAAACTGATTATGAAAAATTAATCCTCGAAATTCATACCGACGGTTCTATCAATCCTGAAGAAGCACTTACACAGGCATCAAGAATTTTAAGAGACCATATTTCTCTTTTCACCGGTCTCAAACCTGAAGTTGTGGAAAAACCTGTTGAAGACTCGGCTGATGAGCACGATGAAGAATTTGAAAGAATCAGAAAAATTCTTATTATGCCGGTTGATGAGCTCGACCTTTCTGTCCGCTCTCAGAACTGTTTAAGATCGGCTAATATCAGAACTATCGGTGACTTGGTAAGAAAAGATGAACAGGAAATGTTGCACTATAGAAACTTTGGAAGAAAATCTTTAGCCGAACTTGGCGAATTGATTGAAAATTTCAACCTCACTTTCGGTATGGATGTTGATAAATATATAAAAGAAGAAGAAGTCTAATTATATTTTAATTATTGAAGTTAACCTTTTTCCGGTTAACAGTATGAAAATTTTATAACTATGGAACACAGAAAAAAAGGCAGAAAACTTAAAAGAACAGCATCGCACAAAAAAGCAATGATGTCTAATATGTGCAGTTCTTTAATAAAAAGCAGAAGAATCGAAACCACTCAAGCAAAAGCTAAAGAATTAAGAATCTATATTGAACCGCTGGTTACTAAAGCAAAAAATGCATTTAAATCTAAAGATTCTTCTCCTGAAAAAAATGTTCACCTTAGAAGAGTTGCAAAATCATTCTTGAAAGATGATGCCGCAGTTAAAATGCTCTTTGATGAAATCGGACCAATGGTCGGCGATAGACCGGGCGGATATACCCGTGTTATCAAATCAGGTTTCAGAAGAGGTGATGGTGGTGAAAAAGCGATTATCGAATTTGTTGATTTTAATTATGTTGCTGAAAAAGAAAAAACCATAGCTGAAAAAGAAAAAGCTTCTGAAGATGCTAAAGATTCCAAAAAATCAAAAAAAGAATCTAAAGCAAAATCTGATGTGAGCTCTGAAAAATCTGCTTCTAAGACTACTAAAACAAAAAAAACGTCAAAGAAATCTGAATAATTTTTTTGCTTTATCTGTTTTTAATTCTTTTGTTCTTTTTTTCTAACTTAAAGTAAAAACGGGGTAAAATAATGAAAATAACTTCCGCCGAATTTATTGAAAGTATATACGATCTCAGAACTCTTCCTAAATCTGTTCTCTCTGAGTTTGTTCTTGTTGGTCGGTCTAATGTCGGTAAATCTTCTCTCATTAATGTACTGTGCAATAAAAAGAAACTCGCTAAAGTTGGTTCCATCCCCGGAAAAACTCGCCAGCTAAACTATTTCTTAATTAATAAAGAATTTTATATCGTTGATCTGCCGGGTTATGGTTACGCTAAAGTTCCCGAACAAATCCGTGCCGGTTGGAGAAAACTCGTCGAAGATTATATCAGCGATAGAGCAAATGTGAATATGGTTTTCGTTATGATTGACTCCCGTCACGATCCGACTTACCTTGATGAACTTATGGTAAGCTGGCTTGAGTATTACGAAATTCCTTATGCAATCATTCTTACCAAATCTGATAAAATTTCCAAAAACAAAATGGAAAAACAAATTTACAGAGCTTCCAAAATTGTTAATAATGAAGAACTCTGCAAAGATTATATTCCGTTCTCAATAATTACTAATGAAGGTAAGGATGAAATTATGAATCTCATTCAGGCAGCTTTGAATAATGAATTCAAAAATTCATCTGATGAAGATGAAAACTCTGATGATGAGTAATTCATTTTTTCCCTCACTCTTGTCTTGTAAAATATTTATCTGATTTTTTTAATCTCATCTTTTTATTAAAATGAAAAAAATTTTAATTGCGGATAAAATTGTTCTAAAACCTTTTGAATCTCTGCAAAAAAAATTTTTTACCGTTATATATAAACCCGGAATTTCTAATGAAGATATTCTGAGGAATTATAATGACTGTGATATTCTAATAATCAGAAGTGTTAGAAAATTAAATTCCGATTTTATAAATAAATGCGGTATCAAAACAATCGCAACCGTTTCAAGAGGTACTGATCATATAGATGTATCTTCCGCCCAAAAAAACAAAATCAAAATTTTACATTGCAGAAATGGTAATGCAGATTCCGCTGCCGAACTTACTCTCGGTTTAATTTTAACATTAAGCAAAAACATAATTCATTCCGATTCAATAACAAGAAAAAATAATTTTTTAAATTATAATTTTTTCAGATGTGAGCTGAAAAATAAAACTAGCGGAATTATCGGCTTCGGTGAAATTGGTTCTCGTGTAGGAAAATTATGTAAATCTTTCGGTATGAATATTTTGGTCCACGACATCAATAAAAAATTAAAATCAAAATTTAAATCATTCAAGTTTGTTAATCTGAATTTACTATTGAGTCATTCAGATTATATAACCTTACACATTCCCGCTGAAAATAATTTAAATTTTTTTGATGAATCAAAAATGAGACATCTCAAAAAAAATGTTATGCTTATAAATACATCAAGAGGGGAAGTCATAGATGAATCTCCACTGATTAAAAATTTAAAATCCGGTAAAATATCTGCCGCTGCACTTGACGTTTTCAAAAATGAACCTCATATAAACAAAGAGTTTTTCAAACTCAAAAACGTAATCTTAACAAATCACATTGCAGGTAAAACCCCCGAATCCGCCCTAAAAATGAGCATTGAGATAGCAAATTTTATAAAAAAACAATTCACGAAGTAACAATTTTTTCTTAAAATTTCACTCAAAAATTAATTCATTTTAAAATTTTTGTCATTTAAAAAGACGACAAAAATGCGACAAATTTTTACTTTGTTTTTTTCATATAAATATATTATCTAATAATAAAATTTAACAGTTCTTTCCTGTATGGAATGTTAAAAAATCATTAATTTTTATTAATGAAATTGTATATTGACATACATTTAAATATCTGTTAAATTGCTAAAAATTTTAATAGTGAATTAAAATTTATCTAATAAAAACAAAGGAGAAAAAAATGTTTAAAAAACTACTATCCTTAGCATTTATCTTCACTTTGGGAGTGAATGTATTATTCGCAAACGGAAGATATACAAAAGAACAAATGGATTCTTTTGCTAAGATAATTTATAAACAACATTTTAACGGTGACGCTGTCGTCGGTAAAAGATTGGACAATGTAAAGGTTGATTACAAACCTGTTTACAATGCTCCGGTTATAAACACTGACAATACAATTATTTCATTTGCATACAGACAAACCGGTGGCGTATCTTTTTATGATTTACAATCAAATGGATCTACTATGCAAATCTGGCAAGATCCTTCAAACCCTGATGCTATCCACGTTGTTATGATGACATCAGCTTCTACTACCTTCACACCAAGAATAACTAAATACTTCTATTCTTCAGACAGAGGTAACACTTTCAGCTTTATCGCTGATGTTCCTCCAACTCAAAACGGTTTCTGTGTTGTTTCAGGAACAAGTGATGGTAATGCTTTAATTATGAACCACGCTGCTGAAGGTGGAACAGTTGTTAGAGCTCAGGCTTATGCTGATGCTGCTCCTGGTTTAGGTTCTTTCACAAGACTTGATCCGGGTAATGTTCAAATGACATTAGGTGCTATCTGGCCAAGAATGGTTCCTACACAGACTGTTATGCTAACAAACAAATATGCTTTTGTTGCTTCAATTAACGGTCAGGATTTCACTTACAGAAATAATGGTACTTCTCTTTCTGCAAGCACTTTCACCGGTTATGTTCAGATTCCTGACGGTGACCAGGCTGAAACTTATTCTTTAGCGAGAGGTGCTGACGGAAGAATCGGTTTAGCTTACATCGGTAGCACTATTGATCAAGGTGACGTATTCTTTATGGAGTCAACAGATAACGGAAATACTTATTCTACACCTATCAAAGTTTTCAACAGAAACGAAGCTGATACTCAATCAGCAGGTGGTTTAAGAGGTATCTGCTTAACTTATCAGAACAATTCACCTAAATTAGTTTTTGAAGTTGTTGCTCAGACACCATCAGGTTCTTATTTCCCGGGTTTACCAAACCAAATTTTATTCTGGTCAACTTCACTTCCTGGTGCTGATCCTAACAGATGTTTACAGATTATTCAATCTGATACAAATACAACAGTTGGTCCAAACGGAGTTCCTTTCGCACCAAACGTTGGTGTTAATGATGTGTTTGCACCTGTTTGCCGTCCTGTAATCGGTACTTCAGCTAACAATACAGTTATGTATGTTGCATGTATGGTTGCTACTTCTAATACAGGTGGTGCTGTAGATACTACTTCATTTAGAGATATCTATATGACTTTTGCTACAACAGGTAATTCACTAAGTGAGTGGAGAAAACCTTTCAGAGTTAACACAACTTCACCTATCAGAGACTGGACTTACCCTTCAATCTCTCCTAAAAACGATCAAACTACAAGTACATATTTCGTAAATATGACTGCACAGGTTGACTCAATTCCTGGAAGTTTTGTTAACGGTATGGGTAACGGTCCTTCAAATGCAAGATCAACTTACATTAGAGTTTCAATTGATGCATCTAAAGTTAATGTAAACAATCTTTCAACTGAAGTTCCTAACAACTTTATGTTAGCACAGAATTTCCCTAATCCGTTCAACCCATCAACTTCAATCAGATTTGCTTTACCAAAATCATCAAGCGTTATGTTAAACGTTTATGATGTTTCAGGTAAATTAGTTGCAACTCTTATCAATAATGAAGTTGTTTCTGCTGGTTTAAATGAAGTTCAGTTCAACGCTTCATCTTTACCTTCAGGTATCTATTTCTATACTTTAACTGCTGATAATTTCAAAGACACTAAGAAAATGATTTTAGTGAAATAATTGTCGTAAATATTATAAAGTATCCCCAACCCTCATAATAATTAATTTATTATGAGGGTTGTTTTTAAATAAAAATTTTTTTAAAAAACCTATTGGAGGAAAAAATGAGGGATAAATTCATTTACCATTTAATTTCCCTGTTTTTATTCGGCCTGTTTTTAATTCCTTCTTTAACTTTTGCTCAGTCTTCAGGTAGTATTGGTGGTACTGTTTATGATGAAAATAACAGACCTCTCGAAGGAGCAACTATTAAAATTGAAGGATCAAACATAGGCGCACTTTCCGATGAAAACGGAAAATATGTTATTCTTAACGTTGATGTTGGTACTTACAATGTATCAGCTAACGCAATCGGTTATGCTGAACTTAAGCAAACCGGTGTCAGAGTATCCGTTGACCAGAGAACTGAAGTTAATTTTAATATGCAGCTCGAAGGTCAAGGTGTTACAACTGAAGTAATTGAAATTACTGCTGAAAGAAAAGGTATTGATGTTGAACAGTCCGGAAGAATTGTAACTTCTGATCAGATTAATAATTCCGGCGAAAGAAATATAAATAGTATTGTTTCTAAAACTGCAGGTGTTGTTCAGGATGAAAGAGGCGGTGCTATTAATATTCGTGGTGGTAGAACTAATGAATCTATCGTTATTATTGACGGTGTTCAGACTACAAACCCTCTCGACGGTTCTAACAGAGCAAATATCCCAAGTTCACTTTTACAGGAAATTTCAGTTTTAACAGGTGGTTTCGGTGCTGAGTATGGAAACGTGCTTTCAGGTGTTATTAACGTTTCTACTAAAAGCGGTACCGATAAATTCACAGGTTCTATTGAAGCAATGACTGATGAATTTAACGGAAAATGGAATAAAACCAATAAACAAGGTTATAACCTTTATAACGTTACTTTCGGTGGTCCTATTGTTCCTACTAAAGAACTTGCAAGAGTATTTAATTTCTTTGGTAGTGTTGAAAGAGTTTATCAGAGAATAAACGGTCCATCTTGGGCTTTCAACAATTTACCTAAATTATTCCCTGACGGAAAAGTTTATGATGATGATTTCTCATCTTACTCTTATAACGGCAGATTAAATATGAACTTTACTGAATTACCTAACAGTAAAATTCCTATTAACTTAAGATTTGGTGGTTCTGTTTACCAATCTAAAGGTAGAGCTTTTAGTACTGCAAACGTAATTGCCTACGATACTGAAACCGGTGATACTACTTCTAACTCCGACAGAAACGGTGTATTAAGTAATGATGATTACCAGTTCTTCGGTAAAATTATTCATAACGTATCAAATACATTCTTCTATGAGTTACAAGGTTCATACTTCAAAACTGTAAATGAAGAATATGATCCTGTATTCAGAGATAATGTTTATCTTTACGGTGATACTCTTTATAATCCAGCTGCAACAGTTCAGGGTTCAGGCGGTTCTTCAAGCGGTATCCTTGCTTCTTTATTCAATAATAAAGGAACAATCCGTAACTTATATCAAAAACTTGATATCAGTTATATTGGTGCTAAACTTGATGCTACTTGGGCTTTACTTACTAAAAAATATGGTGACCACGAAATAAAATTCGGTGGTGAATTTAAATACAATACTTTAAAGAAAATGGCAGTTACTCCTTCTCCGCTTGCTGACTTAACAGTTGATGCAAGAGACAGATGGTGGGGAACTAACCAGGGTTCTTTAAATACTTACGGTTATGAAATTGTTGATGCTCCTACAGGTACTATGATTGCTACAGGTACTTCTCTTGACGGTACTGCATCCAAACATCCTTTAACAGGTGGTTTCTATATCCGTGATAAAGTTAGCTTCTCTGATTTCAATTTTAACGGTGGTATCAGAATTGACTTCTTAGATGTTAATGATGAAGTTTTAATTGATATTGAAAATGATGTTGTTGGTCCTGATGGCGAGATTGCTTCCGCAGATGACTTTACTCAAAGTAAAGCAACAGTTGAAGTAAGTCCAAGATTAGGTTTCTCTTTCCCTGTGACCGATAAAACTATTTTTGTCGCTCAATATGGAAAAATGATCCAACTTCCTCAGTTAAATTTATTATATGTTTCTAAAGAAACTTTAAGAAGATTCTTATCAACTTCCTTACAGGATGTTGTTGAAAATTCAAGTCTTAAACCGACTAAAGTTACTCAATATGAAATCGGTGTGAAACATCAAGCCGGTGATTATATTGATATGGGTGTTACTGCATTCTATAAAGAATCAACCGACCTTATCGGTGCAGGTAGAGTTGAAGGTCCACCGAATAAAATTCCTAACGGATTTGCAACTTATTTAAATAATGACTTCGCAATTTCAAGAGGTCTTGACTTCTATCTCTCTATGAGAAGATTTAATAGACTCGCTGTTGATCTTGCTTATACATTATCTTTCGCAACAGGTACAGGTTCTGATTTTAATTCTAAATTCTTACTTGCTAATAACATTGACCCGACTCAGGGACAAACTCTTCCAAGATTTGTTTATCCTCTTGACTATGATCAAAGACATACAGGTTCTGTCAATCTTGATTATAGATTCGGTCCTACTGATGTTCCTCAGGGTTTTGCAGGTGAGGTTCTTAAAAATTTAGGTATTAACTTACTCTTCACATTTAATAGTGGAAGACCTTATCAGAAAAAAGCACCTTCTAATTCCGCAACCGGAACAGGTGTTGGTGAAAATGCTCTTTCTGCTAAAAATGAATTATTTACTGACTGGAGATACAGAGTTGATTTAAGAATTGATAAAACTGTTAACATTTGGAAAACAAGTCTTAACTTCAATCTTTATGTAATCAATCTCTTAAATTCTGAAATTATTAACGCTGTTTATCCGTCAACAGGAACTCCTTATGATAACGGTTTCTTGCAAACTCCTACAGGAGCTTCAAGATATGAAACTAATGAATTCTTCAGAGATTACTGGCAGGAAAGAATCAGTGTAAGAGGTAACTGGGGTCCTCCTAGACAAATCAGATTTGGTGTTAAATTCAGCTTTTAATTTATACTAATGTATTTCTTAAAAGAAAACTAAAAAAGGTTTATAGAAATGAAATATAATTTTAAACTCGTCTGGTTATTGGTCTTTGGATTAATGGTCTCGGAAGGTTTTGCTAAACCCAGAGTTACTCTTAATCAGAATCCAATAACTCACAATCATCAAACCGGTTCTATTGTGACTATTCAGAGGGTAAGCATTAATGCTAACAGCATTAATTCTATCTTCCAGAATACCGGTATCTTCAACCAAAATACTGCGCTTCAAAATCGTCCGGGTTTTGAATGGCCTAAATTTGGCGGCAAACACGCATGTTTCACCGCCGGTTTAAGTATTGGTTGTTATATTAATGACTCTTTAGCTCAGGTTATGGCTTCCTATAGAGGTGAATATTCACCCGGTTACTGGAATGCTGCCGGTGCTTATGTCACTAATCCGGATTTTAAAATCTACAATGTTTATGCTACCAGCACTGCTGACAATAATCCTGATTATGCCAACTGGGATAAAATGGTACCTTTCGGTGCTCCTTATGTTGATATTAACAGAAATGGTCAGTATGATCCTGGTGTTGATAAACCGGGTGTTAAAAATGCAGGTCAGACTGCTTTCATCGTTTTAACTGACGGTGATGTTTCTCAAAGATCTACCGGTGAAGGTTTCGGTGGTGGTATCGTCGCTCCTTTACTAAAAGTTCAGATCGCTTTAACTATCTGGGCTTATGATTCTCCCGGTCTTGAAGATCTACAGTTCGTAAATTGGGAAGTAATCAACAGAGGTTCTAACATTTGGAAAAAAACTTATATGGGTGTTGTTGTTGACCCTGACTTAGGTGATGCTACTGATGACTATATCGGTTGCGATACTACTCAAAATATGGGATATTGCTATAATGCTGATAACAATGACGGTGATTATGGAATTAATCCTCCTGCTTTCGGTATGGATTATTTTAAATCACCAGTTAACAGACAAACAGGCGATACTCTTGGATTAACTTCTTTCGTATTCTTTACTAATACAGGTTCTGCTCCTCCTCCTTGTGAATCCGATCCTAACGGTGAGCCGATTCCTGCTTATAGAATGCTTTCAGGTGTTAAAAAAGATGGTTCTCCATTCTTAAATCCTTTAACAACTCCTCCTTCACCAACTAAATTTGTTTATACAGGAAATCCTGAAACAAACGGTGGATGGACTGAAGCTAAAGGTTCTGTTCAAAACTGTGGTGGTACTACAGGTATTACTGTTAATGTTAACCCTGCAGGTGACAGAAGATTTATCTTTAACTCAGGTGCTGATGATTTTGAAGTTGCACCTAATGATACACAAAATATCGTTCTTGCACAGTTCGTAGCAAGAGGTAACAGTAACTTAAATTCTGCTACTTTAGTAAAAAGACTTTCTGAGACTGCTCAGAAAATCTATGATGCAGATTTTGAAGTAACTCCTCCGCCTCCTGCTCCTCAGGTATCTCCTGTATTTACTCCAACCGTACCGGGACAGTGTAATATTACTTTAAACTGGACTGACATTTCAGAATCTTACAGATACTGGGATTCAGTATTTTTCTTACCTGGTGATTCAAATATTTATGAATTCCAAGGTTATGAAATTTATGAAATTAATAATCAAGCAAATACATTCCCTAACTTCTCTGATCCTCTAACTATTCCTGGTGGTGCTAATAATGTTAAATTAGTTGCTATCTATGATATCAGAGATGGTATTGGTGCTGTTGTTGATACTTTCTCAACAGGTGTTCAGGTTCTTGTTAACGGAACTCCTCAGGTTCAATATGCACCTTTCCCTGTATTACCTCCTTACTCTTATCCTACTCCGGCAGGTTTCCCAAATACAGGTATTTTCAGATCTGTTACATTAACTTCTACTCAGTTCCCTGAAAATTATGGTGGTGTTTCTGCTTTCGTTTATGGACAAACTTACAACTTTGCTGTTATGGCTTATGGTGTAAGTAAATCTAATAAAATCAGAAGAGGTTTCAGATTGGTAAGAAATTCATTAACAGGTCAGTCTGTTGGTTACACACCTGTTGCTCCTCCAATCGGTACTACTTTTGAAATGAAAAATAATGATACACTTAATACTGATAAACGTGATTTAGGTGTAATTCCTATTGTTAAAAATCAAAACGTATTACTTAACGCAAAATACAGAGTATTATTCGGATCAACTGATACTACTTAC
>DOWN01000135.1 GCA_003519545.1 Bacteroidota bacterium | reverse complement strand
GCCCATCCTCTTCCTAATGGAAATACATATTTTGTTTTATCTTTCATGTTTTTAAACTTATCTTTATGGATTTATTAAAATAATTAATATACAAATTTGCTTCTGATTTAGTTTTATTAAATCTGAATGTTTAATCAAAATTTCTAAATATTATTTTAGGCTTAATAACCAATTTCTTGTTTTTTCAACGAAATTTTCATCAACAAACCTTAATGAATTTCTTTGAATACAAATTTTACCTTTAAAATCACCAAATACTTTTTTCATTTCATCTGATACAACAAATCTCTCTTTACCATCACTTCCAAAAGCTTTTTTATCACTAATTTTATAAGCTTTTTCTAATAATTTACTATTCTTTGAACCCTTTATTAATTTTAACCCTCTATTTTTTTCGGTTTCTACATCCCTCTTAAATATTCTTTCATTCTTAACATGAAAATTATTTTTAAAACCGGAATTGATTAATGAATCTCTCAAATTAACATCCTGAACACAGACACAATTCTGTTCAAGCTCAAAATAACCAATTAGATATAAACAAGTTAAACCTGAAGAATTCGTTAAACTTGAATAAAAAAGTAAGTAATCACCTTTTTCTAATTTTTTCAAACCATTTTTATTAAAATTTGGATCTCCGTAAGTAAATGTTTCAAATTCTGGATCATGATGAACATAAGTATCTTTAAATTTTGAAAATTTATCCTGAGGTATGTAATCAATTAAATTTTTTCCAAATTTAGTTTTAATGGTGGAATAAGTTTCCGGAAATGAAGTTTTATCTATTGAATTCTCATTTATCGGGATATACACAAAAGTATTATCATCAAAAATTTTTCCGTGAAAACCTAAATTTCCAGTGTCAGCTCCAACTCTAATTAGTGCAATGTTCATTTTGTTTTACTATCAACTAATATTTCAAAAAATTCATTAATTGTTCTGTAAGACATTGAAATTGGATTATCTATTTTAGTACATTTAATTTTTTGTTTTGACCAGACATATGAATATTCTATTTCTCCGATTATTAATTTATGTGTATTGTTCTTATATTTCATTATATCCTTATGCCATAATGGATACCCCTTTTTGCTTAAACTTGCATGAGAATGATTTGAGCAAGGTTCTATATAATTTTTAGGATCATTAAATTTATTATCATCGTTGGAATCTATAAAATTTTTATTAAATTCAAATAAATCCCCTAAAGGATTATTTACTGAGCTTTTTATTTTAAAAGTTTCAGGATAACATTTCTTTAAATATTGACCAAATTCATATTGCGTTTCAGTAATCTTTCCCACCTTTATTAGATAAAACAAATAATTGTCCGCATTTTTATTTTTTAAATCTTTAGAAGTAATTCCAGCTATAAAAATAGTTTTTCCCTTTGCTATTGATGTTCTGATATTATGTTTGCAAGTGCATAGCGTAATCAATTCACCTTCTAAATTTGGAGCACTAGCAGTCTGGACAAATTCTCCATTAATAAAATCTACTGTATTAATTATATATGGTCTAATTTGTTCTTTACCAAATTGTTTTAAATCTTTTTTAAGACTATCAATACTATAATTATTTTTAAAATTGCTATAATTTATTTCTTGATAATGTTTTTCTTTAATTTCTTTTTTAATTTTCATATTAATTAATTTTTAATTTCAAATTAATAATTTTCATTTAAAGATTTGTCTAATTTAATTAGAATTTTTTTTCATCACTTCCCCCTCCACAATAAATAAAAAGGAATACCTGTCAGTATGAGAACTAAACCGATTCCGGTGTCACGGGGGTTTTGGATTATTGTTACTACTACTAACACTATACAGAATAAAACAAAAATTCCGGGTATCCATGGGTAACCCCAGACTTTATATGGTCTGTGCTGATCTTTTAATTTCCTTCGTAATACAAATACTCCAAATGCTCCGGCTCCGTAAAATATAAACGATGCAAAAATTAACATATCTGTTAACTGATCAAACGTTCCGCTTAGCGTTAGAACACTAGCCCAAACTCCTTGAATTAATAATGATGTATATGGAGTTTTAAATTTCGGATGAACATTCGCTGCCGATTTGAAAAACATTTTATCCCTCGCCATTGCAAAATAAATTCTCGATGATGCCAATATACTTCCGTTCGTTGTACCAAATGTTGAAATCATAATTAGGATCGAAATAAAAATCGCTCCTGTTGCACCCGTGAACGACCTCATCACTTCAACTGCAATAATAGTATTTTCCCTTCCTGCTATCTCCATAACTTTTTCTACAGGTAAAACATAAAAATATACAAAGTTAATGAGCAGATAAATAAGTATCACAATTGACACACCACCAAATAATGCAATCGGAATATTCCGTTTTGCATTTTTCACTTCGCCTCCAAGATACCCGATATTATTCCAGCCGTCATAAGCCCAGAAAGCACCAAGCATCGCAGCAAACATTGCTCCGAATAATCCAAGTGAAGAACCGTATTCAGCATTGGGGTTTGCCATATATGGTTCAAGATTTTGCGGACTACCTCCGCTCAAAGAAAATCCTAAAATTATAATTATAAAAATTCCGCTGATTTTAAGTATTGTAAAAATATTACTAATCATTCCGCCAAAAATCACTCCTAAATAATTTGCAATAGTCAAAAATATTATCGTGCATATTGTTAAAACCTTAACACCAAAATTATCAAACGGATTAAATATTCCGAGAATAGAAAAATCCTGCATATCCCGCGAAAGTTCAGGCAATGGTATCATCACATTAACAGACTCTGCAAAGACATAAGCAATAGATGCAATTGAAGCAGACTGAATTACGGAAAAACAACTCCACCCGTAAATAAACGCAAATGCTTTCCCATACATTTCTTTGAAATAAACATATTGCCCTCCCGGTTCGGCTATCATCCCGGCTATCTCCGCATTTGTTGCAGCTCCTAATAGAGTTATCACGCCTGCTATCAGCCACGCAATAAGCACTAATCCACCTGACTGAAGTTCCATTGTCATCGGAGCAAGTTTTTTAAAAACACCTGACCCAATCATTGAACTGATTACAATTAATAACGCAGTGAATAGCCCGAGTTTTGTTGCAAGTCCTGAATAATGAAATTCTGTTTTTTTCATTTCTTAATTTTAGCTGAAAAAGACTTTTGCAATATTATATGTATTTAAATCTACAGTTTTTAATTTGCTGATTGCTTCTTTAATCGGAATATCTGTAATCTCCTCACCTCTTAAAGCAGCCATTCTTCCGAATTTTTTTTCGTGTATCATCTCCATTGCATACACACCGTATCTTGTCCCAAGCATTCTGTCAAACGCCGTAGGCACACCTCCTCTCTGCACATATCCCAATATTGTAGCACGCGTTTCAAAGCCCGATCTTCTTTCTATTTCTTCCGCTAATAAATACCCGATACCGCCAAGTCTCACTCTTCCAAAGTCATCTAATTTTTCAAACTCCTTTTTATTAAATGCAAAAGTTTTTATTTCATCTTCAATATAAGTAGCACCTTCAGCAACTACTATTATGGAAAATAATTTTCCTCTTTTACTTCTTGATTTTATAACTTTTACAACCTCATCAATTTTTTCAGGAAACTCCGGAATTAAAACAACATCAGCACCTCCTGCAACTCCTGAATATAACGCTATCCATCCTGCATGCCTTCCCATCACTTCCAAAACCATTACTCTGTGATGTGATTCGGCAGTTGTGTGAAGCCGGTCAATTGCTTCGGTTGCAATTGAAACCGCCGTATCAAAACCAAAAGTATAATCCGTTCCGTTAATATCATTATCAATTGTCTTTGGAACACCAATTATATTTATCCCTGCTTCGCTTGCAAGTTGTGCTATATGCATTGAGCCTTCCCCACCAATTGCAATTAAAGCATTGAAACCGGCACATTCAATTTTTTCCAATAAAAAATCTCTTCCGTTTGCAACTTCAAAAGGACTGAATCTTGATGTTCCTAAAATCGTTCCACCTCTGTTTATAATTCCACTGACTTCTTTATTTCCGAGAGGTAAATAATGTTCGTCAAAAATTCCTTTCCATCCGTTTAAAATGCCGGTACATTCATATCCGAGTTGCATTCCTTTACGAACAATTGCTCTTATTACCGCATTCAATCCCGGACAATCTCCGCCTGATGTTAATATTCCTATCTTCATATCATTTTAATCCTATTGCTAAGTTAATTTTATTTTGTCTTATCACAAGTATCAAAGCCAGTAAATAAATTATGGCAGCTGTGATAAATACTATTGTGAATCCCGTTGTCATTGCCATTATTATTGTAATCACAGTTCCAATTACGCTGAAAAATCCGTTAATCCCCCAACCCAATGCAGCGAATTTTGTTTGTGAATTTTCAATCAATGACATACCAATTGGAAAAGGCATTCCCATAAAAAATCCTAATGGGAAAACAATTATTACGGTTATGATTATTCTCCATATCAATTCAAGTCTTACACTGTTTGAAAATAAAATCGGATTAAATATTCCTATCATTAAAACAAAAACAGCAATCAACGAAAATATTATTACAAGTTTTTTATTTGAGTTGTTAAAAAATTTAAATGAAAACATACTTCCGATTCCCGAGCCAATTAACATTGAAGAAATCACTGTCAGCAATGTATATACAGGTTGTCCGAGAAACAAAGTAAATTTCTGAATCAAACAAACCTGAATCATTATATATCCGATTCCCAGACAGGCAAAATAAATAAGAAAATTTTTATTGAATTTATTATCACCTTTATCTTTCACTAATTTCAGCGGTAATAAAATAAAAAATCCTGCTACAATAATAGACTGAATTAAAATAACTATAAGAGTTGTTTCCGCTACTGGTCTGTCTTTAAGAGCGAGTATTGCTTTTTCATTTTGAGAAAAAACTTCTTTCATACTCTCAAAAGTTAGATTTTTAAACCCGATATTATTATCAAAAAATGGTTTGTTATCAGTTGCCGGTGCTATATCAGTTTTATAATTTTTTATTATTTCATCCAAATTATCTGATTCTATCAGATCTTTATAAACTCCATCTTGCTTTTGAAGCGGATCGTATAAAATTTCAAGATTTAACATTGATGCTTCGTTTCTTACATTCACTACGTCAACATCGCTGAAACCGTTTTTCTTATATATTACACCACCCATAAAACTTTTATCACCTTCAAATTCTGATGGAGCTCTTCTGAAAACAATAATGTTATTTTTATCTTTATGTGTGCCGAGACTTGTTACTTCTCTTGCTTTTCTAAGTGAAGTTATAAGTTTCGGAATTTGTGTTTCAGGTCTTGTAATATATAATACTCCACCTTCATTATTTAAATGTGTTATATATTCCTGAACTGCTTCCTGAGTGAGAATATAATTTTCCACCATACTCATCGCTCCACTTGATACGGCTGAAGATGAAATAGTATGTGCTGAAATGATTACATCATAAATATCTCCTTTACTACTTAATACACTTCTTGCATCATCAGTAATCAAATTCACATTTTTATTTCCCTTTACAAGAGGACCAGTCCAGTAAACAAGTTTTTCAGAAATTATATCATTGAGTATTCCGTTAATTTCAACTGCTGTTATATCCCGGGAATTGTGATAAAGACTTGTTAAAATTTCTCCACCTCCTGCTGAGCCGACAATAAATACATTCTTAATTGTATCGCCCTGTGGAAAGGTTGAAAAAGCAAGATTTGAAGCATCCGCAGGTTTAGTTTCAGGAGGAAGTTTTTTTACATTCGGTATTGTAGTTGTCGCGTTTCCATCATCTATAATTGCAGTCAATATATCATATCCGTCTTCGCTACCTTCATCTTCTTTCATCACATCTATTTTAGAAATTGTATTCCACTCCGTCATAAGTTTTTTATGCGGATTTTGTTTTATAAAATTTCCATAAATTTTATTTTCGGATGAATTAATCGGAAGCATTTTATCCAAGTCTGTAAGAAAAAACAAACTGAATCCTATTAGAATTACATTTATAAACGAAAGCCATTTATGATTTGAAAATCCGAAAACTATTGCTGTTAAAAATCCGCCGATTGCTATAAAAACAATCGTTCCGTTACCTCCGAAAGATGGCATCAGAATTACAAATGCAAAACAAGCTAAACCGGCACCAACTAAATCTGCAAAATATAATTTATTTATTTCTGATTTATATTTAGTGAGTAAAATTGAAATTATTAATCCGGCAATAAAAAATGGCAATGTTATTAATAAATAATATATTGGCAGATAAACAAACTGAACTGATTCTGAAAATAAACTGAACGGGTCAAAAGGAATTTTATTCATTACTATAAATGTGAACATCACACTAATTCCAAATCCAAGTGACAAATAAGATAATAATTTATCAGTCGGTATTTTTTTAATTTTTTCATTCACCGATAAAAATGTTCCGCTGATACCAAACCCGAGCAACGCCACACTTATAACCATAAATGCAAAATTATACCAAAGGACTACAGATAAAATTCTCGTAAGTGTAAACTCAAGTAATAATGTTGATAATGAAATTAAGAAAATCCCAATATAAAATGATGGTTCAGTTTTATCTTTTCTAAGATTAATTTTCGTTTTTAATGACATTATATATTTTTTTCAGTTTAATTAACAAATCTTCTACTTTATTTAAATTTAACATATTTGAGCCATCGCTCAATGCTTTTGACGGGTTCGGATGTGTTTCAAAAAATAACCCGTCAGCACCTGATGCTATCGCTGCCTTGCTCAATGGTTCTATAAATTCAGGTGATCCGCCGCTTACGCCTTTATTTGCTGATGGCATCTGAACTGAATGTGTCGCATCAAAAATAACAGGGTATTTATTTTTTTTCATAATCTGTATTCCTCTGAAATCAACCACCAGATTATTATATCCGAATGTACTTCCTCTTTCGGTTAACATAATTTTTTTGTTTCCGGTGAGAGAAACTTTTTCAACCTGATATTTCATATCGTCAGGCGACATAAACTGTCCCTTTTTTATATTCACAATTTTTCCTGAATGTCCCGCTTCTTCCAAGAGTTCAGTTTGTCGTGAAAGAAATGCCGGTATCTGCAATACATCAACAACGCTTGCTGCTATATCAATTTCAATTACACTGTGAATGTCAGTTAATACAGGTACTTCAAATTCTTTTCTGACATCCGCTAAAATTTTTAATGATTTTTCTATACCTATTGTTCTGAATGATTTAGCAGATGTTCTGTTTGCTTTTATATATGATGATTTGAATATAAATGGAATCTTCAATTTAGAAGTTATCTCTTTTAATCTTTCACAGGTTTTGAAAGTAATACTTTTATTTTCAACTACGCAAGGACCCGCAATAAGAAAAAAAGAATTTTTATTTTTTAAGCTTTCATAATTTAACATATAAATATTTTTAATTTTCTTTTTTTAGAGTTTCTAAAGGAGGCAATCCGTATTTATCTCCCTTCTCAATATACTTATCAAGTTTTTGTTTTAATTCCTGCTCTGAATATCCTGGATTTTCATATAAACCTTTATTTAATCTTTGCCTCACCCCTTCAAAAATACAAATCCCTGCAGTCACAGATACATTCAATGATTGAATCATACCAAACATTGGTATAATAAAATTTTCATCAGATAATTTAATTACTTCTCCGGAGACTCCTCTGTTTTCATTTCCTAAAACAATTGCAACATTTCCGGATAAATCTAATTCATATAAACTTTTGTTTTCTGAATCTTCAATAATTGCAGTGGAATAAATTTTAAAACCTTTGTTGTGTAAATCATCAAAACATTCTTTCACTGATGTGAATTTTTTCAACTCAACCCATTTTTTAGCACTGGAAGATGATTGTCTTCCAATTTTTGGAAACTCTTCTGCGTTATAAATTAAATAAACTTCATCTATTCCTGCTACTTCAGCCGTTCTCAGAATTGCACTTACATTGTGAGGATCATGAATATTCTCCATCACAATCGTAAAACCTTTCTGACGTTTTTTTACAACTTCAGTAAATTTATTAAATCTTTTTTCAGTCAAATCTGTTTATGATTATTGGAACGAATATACCAAATTATTGGTATAGAATATATGAATTACTATTTTTAAAATTCTGAAAATGAAATTATTATGAACGTAAAAACAATAATATTATTTCTAAGTTTTATTTTCCCCTCAATAATATTTGCTCAAAATTCCAATTCTCCTTTAAACACGAATAAAAAATATGAACCTGTAGAACCGCATAACAAGTGGGGTTTAGGTGTTTCATATACTGAGCAAGGTATCGGTATCAGGTCAGGGTTATATTTTAAACTGAGTAACAGCACAAATCTTGATTTGAATATTTCAATTTCAGGTGTTGCTGATTCCAGAGAGTTTGAAGAGTATGATATTTTCGGAAACTCAAGAATCAGAAATAAAGAGAATAGAATTTATATGATTCCTTTGAGCATAGGCATTCAGCATTATCTGTTTGCAGATGAACTTGATGATAGTTTCAGACCTTATTTAAAATCGGGTATTGCACCGACACTTGTATTAACTAATCCTTATTCAAGAGGATTTTTTAATGCACTTGGATATATGCAACCTGCATTTGCTATCGGACCTTATGCGGGAGTAGGATTGCAATTCAAACAAAGCAATTCAATCGGTTTTAACTTTGGAATTTCGTATTATTATCTTCCACTCGTAGGTAAAAAAGTTAATAGTCTATATGACCAGCCGATTAAAGATGTAGGCGGATTGCAGTTTCAGTTTGGAGTTGATTTCTTAGGAAGATAAAAAATATTTATTTCGCAAAATTTAAAAGGGAGATTTTTAATCTCCCTTTTTTTATTTCATTAATATTGCTTTCTTCGTGAAGTGTCCTTCATTCGTCAGCATATTTATATAATATGCTCCGCTTGGTAATTCGCTTGCATTCCATTCAATAGTATGATTTCCAATTGTTGTAAATCCTTTGTATAACTCTTTTATAAATTCACCTGTTATTGAATAAATTTTTATCGAGACAGATGTATTTCTGAAAAGAGAAAAATTTATCTTTGTGCTCGGGTTAAATGGATTTGGATAGTTTTGGTTTAATGAATGATTCAAAGGTATTCCGGTTTCATATCCGTTTTCTATATTTGTTGTCCCTCTTGTATATTTGTATAAACTCGCTCCTCCTGCATATACTATGCTGTCTTTGACTGTGAACATACTGTGAATCTGTAAATAATTTTGATTTATAAACTGAAATGTTGTACCGCCGTTTGTTGTCTGATACATTCCCGAACCGTTTCCACTTGCAATCCAACCTGTTTGCGGATTTATAAACGAAATTGATTCTGCATATTGATTTGTGCTGTTCGTTCCCGGAATAATTTTCCTTTCCCATGTATTACCTCCGTCTGTAGTTATTATATATGACATAGGTGTATTATAAAAACTTTGCACCGTTCCGTATCCGAAATTTTCATCGTTGAATAATAATTGCCAGATATGTTCCATTGATTGATATGATCTGTATCTTTTCTGAAATGAAATTCCTCCGTTTGTTGTTCTTAATACCACAGCACCCTCTGAAGGTATTGTACTTGTCCCCCCGATAAATCCTAAACTCCGGTTTTTAAAAAATACTCCAATCTGATAAGATGTAAATGCTCCCATATCAACTACATTAAACGATTCACCTGCATTTGTGGTATATGTAAAACTTGTAGGTCCGCTATATCTTCCTGATCCATACATACATGAATCGCCTACTACCCACATTTCACAGTATCCTGTTGATTTAATATTCATTACATCATCTATCCTAATCCAGTTCAATCCTCCGTTAGTTGTCTTAAATAATTCACCATTGATTGTCCCAGCCCAACCTGTGTTCGCATTATTAAACGCCACACTTCTGAAAGAAAAATTTCCGCCTGAGAATTGAGTCTCCAGTGATGCACCTCCATTGGTAGTTCTCTTTATAGTAGAGTATGATACTATCCATCCGGTATTTTCATTAATGAAATATAAATCTTCATATCGTCCTGTAAAGGATTGAGAACCGGGACAAATAATCCATTCAGCAAATGAAATATTTGAAAGTAATATAAAAAATAAAATTAGTGTTTTCATAAATTTATTTTATTAAAATCATTTTTTTTGTTTGAGTTGATTTAGATGTTTGTAAAGAATAAAAATAAACTCCTGATGATAGGTTATCTCCTGAGAAATTAATTTCATATTTTCCTGAAGAAGCAATACCATTATATAAAGTCTGAATTTCTCTTCCGGTTAAATCATAAATTTTCAAAGTTATAAAATCTTTATTAGGTAAATCAAAAGTAATCTTAGTTGTCGGGTTAAAGGGATTTGGAAAATTTTGGTATAAATTAAATTCATTAGGAACTGATGAAGAAATCGGATTTATATTTACGGTAGTATTGCTGAGTTTGGCAATTGAATTTACCTGAGTATTACCTGAAAAAGTGAATCCTCCGCCTGCGATTAATTGATTTTCAAAAACTTCAAAAGTTTGTACCACACTGTTAAGTCCAAAACCTGCAAAACTCCATCCTGAAGAATTATACTTTGCTACATTTTGATAAGTTATTCCATTTATTTTATCGAACAATCCTCCGACATATAAATTACCGTTATGAACTTTTAGTGTGCGGATATACAAAGGATTTCCAAATACTCTTTCAATTGAATTATACATTTTTTGCCAAGAGTTTCCGTCCCAAGATGCAAGTCTCGTAATACCCGTATCACCTTGAGGAGAAAACGTTCCTCCTGCTATTAATTTATTATCATAATTTGTAATTGAAAAAACTGTTCCGGGCAATCCGTTACCAAATCCCGACCATGTTGAACCATTGTATTTTGCTATTCTGCTAAAATTTATATTTCCTGCTTTGAAAAATGAACCACCGATAACAAGTTCATTATTATACGAACTTATTGCAAGAACCGCATTATCAGTTCCACCGCCAACATTCACCCAGTTATTTCCGGATAGTTTTGATAAATATTTTAATTCAGTTGAACCTGAATTATAAAATGCACCTCCAGCATAAAGATCTCCATTATGAATCTCCAAAACAAAAACCTGATCATCAAAACCTTCCCCGACATTTACCCATTGAGAACCGTTCCACTTTGCTATGTAATTTAATTTTGTGTTTCCAGAAGAATCAAATATTCCACCGGCATATAACTCACCATTAAAAACTTTTAGAGTCAATACATCTTCATTAAATCCCTGACCCATTTGAATCCATTGAGTTCCATTCCACTTTGCAATTTTCTTCACAGGTGTCATACCGCTCATTGTAAAAGATCCTCCGGCAACTAACTCCCCATTATAAACTGTAATAGCATTTACAATTAAGTTAAATCCCGCTCCAATGCTATTCCAGGTCAATGACATAGTATCCTGAACAGCAATTCTTCTTAACTGTAAAGCACCTGAAGTTGTGAAGTCTCCACCGACTGCAATTTTACCATCAATTTTATCAATAGTTCTGACAGCACTTGAAAAGCCGCTTCCACACTGTTGCCATTGGCTTCCATTCCAATATGCAAAATTTAAAATATTAATTATTCCTGAAGAACTTATTGAACCTCCGGCATAAATTGTATTCGATAATTTATAAATATCATAAACCTGACCTGTTAATCCGTTTCCGATTGCTGTCCATTCTGTTCCGTTCCATTTAGCAATAGATGCGATTTGAGAAGAACCTGAAGATATAAACGAACCTCCGGCAAATAATTCACCGTCAAAATCTTTGAGAACATTTACAGTGTTGTTAAATCCATTTCCTAAAGCACTGAAAGTTGTTCCGTTAAATTTAGCAACTCTTAAAATAGGGTTACTATTTATACTTGTAAAAAATCCTCCGATAATTAACTCATTATTAAAAACTGTCATTGTTCTTACAAAAGAACTGATGCTATTATCCACTGCTTCCCAGTTTGAACCATTCCATTTTGCTAAATATTTAACAGGTGCTGAATTACTTTCTGTAAAAATTCCACCGGCATATAACTGACCGTTAAATACGCACAAAGAATATACGATATTGTTCAGACCTCCACCCATTTGAACCCATTGAGTTCCATTCCATTTTGCAACTCTCGATATTGGATTACTTCCTGAAAGTGTAAAATTCCCTGCTGCTATTAGTTCACCGTTAAATTCCACAATTGAATTAACATCATTATTAAATCCATTACCATATTTTTTCCACACATTATTTTCCAGATATGCAATTTTGTTTAATGAATCGTTAATATTATTTGAATAATTAAAAGATCCTGCTGCAATAGTCTTTCCTTGAAATGACATAATGCATCGGACAGGTGAGTCAAATCCTGAACCGGGAGAATTCCAGTTTAAAATATTTTGTGCATATATCTCGGCTACGCCAATAGTAATGATGAAAAAACAAAGCAAAAATTTCCGGTTAAACTTTTGCATAAATGTTGTTATTATATTTAACAACAATATTTTATTACTTAAAATTAATAAAAAGGTAAAAAAAATTACATAGCTGTCCAAGAAAAATTATTTGTGAATAATACTATTGTTACTTCGTTTTTATTTTCATATACCGCTAATCTCCAAACTTTATCCAGATAATTCCTCCATGTGTGTAATTCCTACAATAAGACTATTTCATCTTTAAGTATATTATGATTCCTATTTATACCTTTGTTATGCTTATCAGTTAAATATTTATCTACCAATCTTTTAAAAGATTGCCTGTTTAATTTATTAATTATTTTACTAAATAATGTTATATTGCACATAGTCAAGTTTGTTTATTTTTATTGTTCAAAAAACAAAAATAAATATTATGGAATTAATATTCCTTAAACTAACCTTATTTATTTCAACGTTTTGTACGAATGTGGTTAATCATCAATGTATGGAAATTTTATGAATTGAAACTAATTTTAGTTAAGTTTAATTTGAATGTTGCAACGATAATATTAAAAGTTGATTCAATTTTCAAATTCTTTATTTTCAGCAAAATGGTATTGAAAATATTTGTAAGTAGAAATATCTCTCTGGAAAGATGTCCTTCATGTAAAAATTTTGGGACCCTAAAAAAATCACGATCAAGAAATATTTTTGAAAAATTTGTTCACGTATTTATGTTCAAATATTACTCATGTAAAAATTGTGGATGGAGAAGTATGAAATTTAAATATATATTTGCAAAAACTGCATTTAAATCTTTACTGATTTATTTAGTTATTATTATAATTACTGTTTTATTATTACGATTTGTTTTAACTAATCTATTTGTTTAATTTTAATTTATTTAAATTGAGAAAAACCTATTTATTTTTTTTTATAATTTTAAATATACTCCACTACAATACTCTTTTATCACAAGATACATCGTTAATTGTAGCTGATCCAATGATTAAATCAGCTTTTGGTTTATATGATTATTCTGATATAAAGAAAGTAAATTTTGAAGTTATAGTTTGGGGAGGTGTAATTAACCCAGGAAAATACATAGTTCCGGAAGGCACAACTTTAATAGACATCATTTCATATTCCGGAATTAAATCAAGCGAAAAATTATTTGGTGATATAAAATTACTTCGACCGAAAAAAGGTTTTAACAGCATATCTTCCAATGAAGTAAAAAGCTTCAATCTTGAAAAAATATTCTTAAAAGATCAAAATTCATATTCTATAGATAACCTACTATTACAACCTGGGGATATGTTAATTTTTAAATTTGAACCTGAAAAAACTTTTTTTGATTATGTAAAAGATGTATTATTGTTTGTTACCCCCATTGCCTCTCTTGCTGCTTTAATAATTACCATTACAAGGACTAATTAATACAATGAACAAAAATCAGGATATATTTATTGATGAAACAAAAAGTGGGACCGAAACTACTATAAATGATATTCGTTTTTATTTCTTTTCCATATTAAAGTATAAATATATAATTTTAATAACTACTATAGTCGGTTTTCTTGTTGCTTTTTTCTTCGCCCGATCTCTCCCTAATATTTACCAATCAAAAGTTCAAATAAACGTAGAAAAAAAACAACAAAGTATTTTAACAGGTTTATCGGTTCCTGAAGGATCTGCGGGAAGTGATATTCAAAGTCAAATTGCTATTATGAAAGGATATTATGTTCGGGAAATAGTAGCAAAATCTATTTTAGATACTTTAAATACGATCAAAGATATAGATAAATCTTTATATCCAAATTTATATATTAAAAATAAAGAAAACACTTATAATCTGATTAACGAAGATGGATTAAGGAAACGCCTCGAAGGTATGGCATCCATCACAGCTCCTAAAAATCTTAATATTATCGATATTTCTGTAAAAAGTACTTCTTTTCCTGAAGCTAGTTTAATTTCAATAATCTATGCTAACTCATATCTCTCTTATAGTCTTGAACTTAGTAAGTCAGAATTAACTTTAAAACGAAAATTTCTTGAAAATGAAAAAGAAAAAAAATTTAATGAGCTTTCAATAGCTGAAAGCAATCTTGAGAATTTTCAAAAACAAAATGGTATAGTTGATGTTCAACAAAATGTTTCTGAACTTCTTGGAAAATCATCTGAAGTAGAGAATATTAAAAATCTTGGGAAAATCGAATTAAACGCCGTTGAAATTCAAATAAATAATTTAAGAAGAAAAATTTCAGAAATTAGTCCTGAAGTTGATTTATATGTTAACTCACAAGCAAACCAGTCTAAATTTACAACTATTTCTAACGAAATTGCTTCTTTAGAAGTAAAACGCGACATTGAATTATCTACAGTAGAAAATCCTCAGGTTTATGCAAAAGTTGAATCAGATTATAATAAAAAAATAAGTACTTTAAAATCTCAATATGATAAATATTACGAAGAGTTTGTTATAGGAATAACATCCTTAACTCCTGATATCAAAAATGATTTAACAACAGAGCTCTTTAAAGCAAATATTCAAAAACAAGCCATTCAGAATAAGATTGGAATTGTAAATTCGCTTAGTAGTCAATATAATGCACAGATAAAAACTTTACCAAGTCAAGTGATTGAATATGCAAAACTTGAACGAGATAAACTTGCAGCTGAAAAGCTCTATGCTGCACTAGAAAGTAATTACCAGGAGTCTCTGATAAATGAAAGAACACAAACTATAAAATCTTATGTTATTGATCCAGGTTATGATGATAATTCTCCAATAGGACCCGACAGAAGAAATATGAATATATTTGGAATCATTGCGGGATTAATAATTGGGTTAGCGTTTGCACTAATGAGAATATATTTTAATAAAAATCTTTCAACTCCGGAAGAGCTTGAATCCAAAGGTGTTTCACTTCTCAGCTGGATTCCAAACATAGAACAGATTACCGATAAATCCGATCCGACTAATGATTTTATAGTAGCAAAAAAGCCTTCATCACAAATTAGTGAAGCATTTAAAGCGTTGAGAACTCGCATAACTTTTTCAAAGCTTGAGGATAAACCATTAAAGACAATACTTGTAACGAGTTCCCTACCATCTGACGGAAAGACTATAGTTTCAGTTAATTTAGCGGGAAGTTTTGCTTTAGATAATAAAAAAGTTATTTTAATTGATTGCGATTTAAGAAAACCGAGAGTTCATACGGTTTTCGAATTTGACAGATTCCCCGGACTAAGTGATTTTTTATTTCACCATGTAAATTTTGAAGATATAGTCAGAGATTCCGGTTTTGATAACTTATCTGTAATTACCGCAGGAACAATTCCTCCCAATCCATCTGAAATGCTTGGATCATTACAAATGAAAAAATTTCTTGAGCTAGTAGAATCTAAATATGATATTGTAATACTTGACTCACCGCCGTTAATTAGTGTCACTGATTCGGAAATTTTATATAATCTTACTGATGGAACTGTATTGGTAGCTCAGGCAGAAAAAACTGATAAGAAAGCATTCTTTAAAACTTACAATCAATTAAAAAGAATAAATCCACATAATCTTCTTGGAGCAGTATTAAATAACTTTAAATTTAACACAAGCTACGGATATTATTATAATTATTACTATTATTATTCCGGGGATTCCAAAAAGAAAAATAATTAATGTATATAATTGCAGAAATAGGTCAAGCGCATGACGGATCTCTTGGGATTGCGCATTCTTATATAGATGCACTAAAAAATACGGGTGTTGATGCAATTAAATTTCAGACTCATATCGCATCTGCTGAGAGCAGTGAATTTGAAGATTTTAGAATTAAATTTTCATATAAAGATAAAACAAGATTTGATTACTGGAAAAGAATGGAGTTTACATTCGAGGAATGGCAAGGGATTAAAAAACATTGTGAGGATGCCAGATTTGAATTCTTATCTTCGCCATTTTCAATTGCTGCATTTGATCTTCTACAAAAACTTGACGTTAAAAAATTTAAAATTGGAAGCGGCGAAATTAATAATTATTTATTGCTTGATAAAATTTTCAGTACAGGTAAAGAAGTAATAATTTCTACAGGGCTTGCTGATGAATCCGAACTTGAAACTTTATTTAACAGATATAAAAAATTTGAAAATAAAATTTCCTTGCTTCATTGTATTACATCTTATCCATCACCTCCTGAATTATGGAATTTAAACAGAATAAAATATTTAAAAAATAAATATAAAGTGAAAACAGGTTATTCTGATCATTCCGGTGAGATTTATTCTTCACTTGCAGCTACGGCACTGGGAGCGGAAATTATTGAATTTCATATAACATTTGATAAAAAAATGTTTGGGCCTGATTCCCCTGCTTCATTGACAATCGAAGAAGTTAAGATTCTTGTTGATGGTATTCGTAAAATTAATTTATCATTGAAAAATGAGAAATTAGCAGATAATAATATTTCTGAAAACAAAACCCGGTTTGGTAAAAGTTTATCTGTTAATAAAAATTTATCTATAGGGCATGTTTTATCTGCGGATGACTTAGAAACTAAAAAACCTTTTGGTAAAGGTATTGATCCACGTGAATACGATAAGTTATTAGGAAAAATTTTGAAAAATAATCTTAGTGAAAATTCATTTATTAATTATTCTGATATTAAATGAAAAGAAAAGTTTGTGTGGTTGTTACATCAAGACCGAGTTACAGTCGCGTAAAAACTGTTTTGACTGCTTTAAGTAAAAATCCTAATGTTGAATTCCAGCTTGTGATAGCAGCTTCAGCATTATTGGACAGATATGGCTCTACAATTAATTTCATAGAAAAAGACGGTTTCGAAATAACTGCAAAAGTATTTAATGTTCTCGAAGGTGAAAATCTTACGAGTATGGCAAAAACAACAGGAATTGGTATATTAGAATTATCTACTGTTTTTGATAATATAAAACCCGATGTAGTAATAACAATTGCAGACAGATATGAAACAATGGCTACAGCTATTTCAGCAAGTTATATGAATATCCCCCTTGCACATATACAAGGAGGAGAAATTACAGGTAATATTGATGAAAAAGTCAGACATTCAATAACCAAACTGTCAGATATACATTTTGCATCCACTGAAAAAGCCCGTGAAAATATTATTAAGATGGGAGAAGATCCAGAATTTGTATTTAATACCGGTTGTCCATCAATTGATATTGCAGCAGACATTTTGTTGAAACCTGAATTAGATTTTGATTTATATAAAAAATATGGCGGGGTTGGGTCTTTTCCGGATATAAGAAATGGTTATGTTGTTGTAATGCAACACCCGGTCACTACTGAATATTCAGAATCAAAAAAACAAATTGAAGTAACACTCGAAGCGGTAAATTCTATAAATTATCCTGTGTTATTTTTCTGGCCAAATATTGATGCAGGAGCAGACGGCACATCAAATGGAATAAGATCTTTCAGAGAAAATAAAAAATCTGATAAATTTCATTTTTTTAAAAATATGGAATCAGAAGATTTTCTTAAGTTACTTTACAATTCAAAATGTTTAATTGGAAATTCAAGTGTTGGGATTAGAGAATGTTCATTTCTTGGAGTGCCTGTGGTTAATATTGGCTCACGTCAGACAAAAAGAGAAAGAGGAAAAAATGTAATTGATGTAGATTATGATATAGTTCAATTAAAAAATGCCATTGATACTTTATTGAAATCTGGAAAGAGAGAAAGAGATTTCATTTATGGGGATGGAAAATCCGGAGAATTGATTTCAGATATAATTGCCACAGTCCCATTAAGATTTCATAAAACATTAAACTATTGAAAATATTATCAATTATACCGGCACGATCAGGTTCAAAAGGAATTCCTAAAAAGAATATAAAAATACTTGGTAATAAACCATTAATAGCTTATTCCATTTCAACTTCATTAGAGTGTAAATTAATTTCTAAAACAATTGTTTCTACTGATTCAGAAAAAATTGCGAAAATTTCATTAAGTTATGGTGCTTGGATACCTTTTTTAAGACCTAAGAAATTAGCAAAAGATAATACCCCTACTCTACCCGTTATTCAATTTACATTAAGAGAACTTAAAAAAATGGGATTTGATTATGATGCAGTGTGTCTTTTGCAGCCTACCACACCTTTCAGAGAATTAGATTTTCTTAATAAATGTTTGAGGAAATTCAAGAAAACGAAACCGGATTCATTGATTTCCGTTCGAAAAGTTCCTGATGAATATAATCCACACTGGGTATTTAAACCGGACAATAAAAATTTTTTAAAACTCGCTACGGGTGATAAAAAAATAATTCCAAGAAGACAAGATTTACCTGATTGTTTCATAAGAGACGGATCAGTTTATATTACATCTACCGAATGTTTATTAAAAAAGAATTCATTATTTGGCGATAGAATTTCATATTTAGAAAATGATTCGGAAATTTATTGTAATCTTGATACATTAGATGATTGGAAAAATGCTGAAAAAATTATAAAAGGTTAAAAGTAATGTGTGGAATACTCGGCATAGTAAATATTAATTCCGGAAAAGATAATAAGTCTGTAATCAACAGAATTATTAAAATTCAAAATCACCGAGGTCCTGATTCTAATAATTTTTTTGAAGGTAAGAATTTTATTTTTGGTCATAATAGATTAAGTATAATTGATTTGAACCCTGCTTCAAATCAACCATTCATAGATAACTCCGGAAATTATATACTCGTATTCAACGGTGAAATATATAATTATTTAGAATTGAAATCACAGCTTCAATCTTTTTATGAGTTTAAAACTTCATCAGATACTGAAGTTTTATTGGCTGCATATATAAAATGGGGAGAAAGTTGTTTACATAAGTTAATAGGAATGTTTTCATTTGCTATATTTAATATTAAGAAAAACAAATTTTTTGCTGCCCGTGACAGGTTTGGAGTTAAACCATTTTATTATTCTTTTAAAAATAATATTTTTTATTTTGCGAGTGAAATAAAAACACTTTGGTCAGCCGGAATAAAAAAAGAGTTTAATTTGAAAACACTTTCAAATTATTTTGTATATTCCACATATGGTTTACCTGAAGAAACTTTTTATAATAACATAAATCAATTGCCGGGTGGATATGCAATAGAATATGATCTAAACACACAAAACTTTAAAACTTTTAAATGGTATAATTTTGAAGAAAAAATTTATGAAAGAGAAGAAAAATTTAATTCATTAGATTCACAACTTGAAAAAATATTTACTGAAGAATATACCGCTTTATTAAGTGAAACAATAGATTACAGATTCAGAGCAGATGTTCCGGTTGGATTTAATATTTCAGGCGGACTTGATTCCTCCACTTTATTGGCGTTGGTATCAAATAAATATCCCGGTAACTCCGATATCAATGCATTTACATTTTATTCTGATAATCCTGATTATGATGAACTCCCCTGGGTCAATGATTTAATTTCAAGGACAAATTTTCCTTTAAATAAATGTTTATTAAATTATAATGAAATTCCCAATTTAATTAAAACAGTTGCAGAATTTCAGGATGAACCATTTGGCGGATTTCCAACACTCGCAATGTCAAATATATTTAAGGTTGCAAGAACAAAAGGTGTTTTAGTTTTATTGGATGGTCAAGGAATGGATGAGGCATGGGCAGGATATGATTACTATCATAATAATAATAATTCGCTTATACAAGGTGTTAAAACATCAGCAGTTAAACCTGAAATATTAACAAAAGATTTTATTAGTCATTCGGAAAAAGAAATGTATCCTGAGCCATTTAAAGATAAATTAAAAAACCTTCAATACAGGGATTTATTTTTTACGAAAATTCCGAGAGCATTAAGATTTAATGACCGCATCTCAATGATGCATAGCACAGAATTAAGAGAACCTTTTTTAGATCACAGATTGGTAGAGCTTGCATTTTCATTACCTTATGAGCTTAAATATAAAAACAATACAACGAAATGGTTATTGAGAGAAATTACTAAAAAATATCTTGGTGACAAGATAGCATTGGCACCAAAAAGACCATTGCAAACACCTCAAAGGGAATGGATTTCGAACGAATTGAAAAAATTCTTTGATGAAGAAATAGAAAAATTTTCACAAAACAAATTTTTCATTAAATCAGAAGTAAATAAAATTTGGAAGTCGTATTTGAATGGTAACAATGATAACAGTTTTTATATATGGCAATGGGTAAATTTTAATTATTTGTAATATTGTTATAAGTAAAAGTATTATAT
>DOWN01000070.1:2331-2501 GCA_003519545.1 Bacteroidota bacterium | reverse complement strand
GACAGGTTGTGAATAGTACACCTTTGTTTTCTCCGCAGTTACAAACTACGTCGCATTTGTAATATTTAGGATGAATTCCCTTTTTCATATAGTCTTCCTTTCTTAATAAATTCCACAATTTTTATACCTAAATTGAGGAACTATAAATATACGGTAAATCAATTTTTTAT
>DOWN01000070.1:487-2185 GCA_003519545.1 Bacteroidota bacterium | reverse complement strand
TTCTATTGAAAATATCAATTGATGTTTTATTTTTAAATCAAATTAGTTAATTTTAAAAAAACTCAAACCTTTATAATTTTATGAAAAAATTATTACTTTTTTTATTATTAATTGTTACTCTAAAAGCAAATGCAGGGGACAGAACAATTTTTATCGAAAGATTCACAAGTTCTACATGTCCTCCTTGTGCTACAAATAATCCTATATTAGACAGTTGGCTTGCAACACAAGATCCTGCTAAAGTTCAGGGTATTGCTTATCATATGAACTGGCCCGCACCGGGTAATGATCCAATGTATTTATATAATACAATTGATAACACAACAAGAAGAACTTATTATAACGTGAACTCAATTCCGCAGGGCAGATTTGACGGAACAACAACTTTAGTTTATAATTCAGGAGCATTAACTTCTCTTTATGATCAGAGAGTTAATCAGTTAAGTCCACTTTCAATTTTTCTTACTACTCAACCTTTAGGGACTGACAGCACTGAAGTTACAGTTCAGGTTTATTGTGAAACTGCAATGGAAAATCCTAATGTATCTTTACAGATTGCAGTACTTGAAAGATTGATTCAATATGTTACACCTCCGGGAACTAACGGCGAGACATCTTTTCATGATGTAATGAGAAGATTATTACCTGGAGGAGGAACAGTACTTACGCTAACACCCGGTCAAATGGTAACTGTTAAACAAAAATTTTATAATGACCCAAACTGGAATGCAGCACAGGTAAAAGTTGTCGCATGGGTTCAGAGAAATGATACTAAAGAAGTAATTCAGTCCGGTCAAAAAACTGCTGACTTTACTTTATTACCAAATCCAGGATATAGATCAGTTGCTCAAGGACAAGTAACAGGAAGTTCATATACTGTTTCAACTCCTGTGATTGCTCAAGGATATAATTCACCTATTACATTTTCTGCTGAAGTTATTGGAGGTCAAGCAGGAATTTCAGTTCAATTCCCGGGTGGAAATGTTTTATCAGATTTTTCTCAATCTTTACCAATTAATGTAAACTCATTAAATACAGTTCCAGCCGGTGTTTATTTAATAAAAATAACCGGAACAAATGCTCAGGGTAAATCTCATATAACTGTAGTAAATTATCTTGTAGGAACAAATTTCGTAACTGTCAGTACGAACAAACCCGGTTTAATATTTAATGTGAACGGAAATCAACAAGGCGGAACACAACTTTATAACTGGGGCATCAATACTACTCAAACATTAGAGGCAATTACACCTCAGACAGTAACTAATACAAGATATATATTTACAAACTGGAGTTCAGGTGAAACAACACCAATAATAAATCCAACAATTTCGGCTTCTGTGGGAAGTTATATTGCAAATTATAAAACTCAGTTCAGAGTTGCAACTTCACTCAATCCCGGTGGAATTCCTGTAACAGTAAACGGAGGTGGATTGTATTATGATTCATCTACAGCAGTTAATATAAGTTTATCATCAACAACTGCACAATATAACGGTAAGACATATTATTTCCAAAGATGGCTTGGAGCAGGAGTAGGTTCTTATTCAGGAACTAATCCAACATTTACAATTAATTCATTATCAAATTTTGTAAATCAGATTGCTTTTTTTGATACTGTAAATACAAGCATTTCAAACTTGGGAAGTGAAATTCCAGATAAATTCCAATTATATCAGAATTATCCAAATCCTTTTA
>DOWN01000070.1:0-351 GCA_003519545.1 Bacteroidota bacterium | reverse complement strand
ATTATCCAAATCCTTTTAATCCTGCAACAAAGATAAAGTTTGATATTCCACAAAACGGACAAGTATTATTAAAAGTATTTGATATGCTCGGAAAAGAGATTGCAACGCTAAATAATTCTGTTTTACCGGCGGGAAAATATGTAGCCGAATGGAATGCTTCAAATTTCCCAAGCGGAGTTTATTTCTTTAAACTTGAAACAACAAACTTCACAGATATAAAAAGAATGGTATTAGTGAAGTAAGATAATATTTAATATTTAATATTTAATATTAAACGGGTGGATTTGATTATCAAAACCACCCGTTTTTTTTTATATTATGCAAATGAGTATATTAAAATTACATAAATGT
>DOWN01000207.1 GCA_003519545.1 Bacteroidota bacterium | reverse complement strand
TTTAATGAAGGTGATGTTTTAGTTGTCAATGATTCAAAAGTTTTTCCTGCTGTGCTTACTGGAACTAAAGAAAAAACACGTGCAAAAATTGAAGTCTTTTTATTAAGACAATTATCTAAAGATGAAAATATTTGGGATGTTGTAGTTGACCCGGCAAGAAAAGTTAGAATTGGTAACAGAATATTTTTTAATAAAAATTTATTCTGTGAAGTAATTGATAATACAACTTCAAGAGGAAGGATTGTCCGCTTTAATTACAACAAAGATGATTTCAAAAAGTATATCGAAAAACTCGGTAAAACTCCTTTACCTTTTTATATAAAAAGAGAAGCAACCGAAAAAGATAAAGATAGTTACCAGACAGTTTATGCCAAGAATGTCGGCTCAGTTGCAGGACCTTATGCCGGATTCTGTTTTACTAATGAATTGTTGAATGCAATTAAGAAAAAAGGTGTTAAAATTGTTCCTGTAACTTTACACATTGGACTGGGAACATACAGATTGGTTGAAGTAGAAGATTTATCGAAACACAGAATGGATTCGGAATATTATGAAATTCCAAAAGAAACCGCTGAAACTATTAACTATGCAGTTGAGAAAAAGAAAAAAATTGTTGCTGCCGGAACATCTGTTATTAAAGCTCTCGAAACTTCTGTTATTACGGGTAAAAAAGTCAGGGCTTCTTCTGGCTGGACAGATAAATTTATTCATCCTCCAAATACAGTAAGAGTTGTTGATAAATTAATCACAGGTTTTCATTGGCCACAAAGCACTATGCTTATGCTTGTCTGTTCAATAACAGAAAGAGATTTTGTTATGAAAGCATATAAGAAAGCAATTAAAGATAAATTAAGATTTTATGATTACGGTGATATGATGATGATAGTTTAATCAGATAAAATTGAAACACATAGTCATAATACCGGCATCAGGATCAGGTTCACGCTTCGGAGGTAAAACTCCGAAGCAGTTTCTCAAATTACCACCTCACTCAAAAGAAGTAATCTTTTATACTCTCAAAAAATTTAATGATTTAAAAATTATTGATGAAATTATTATTTCAACAAATCCCATCTATTTTTCAAAAGTAAAAAAAATAGTTTCCGAAAATAAATTAAATAAAGTAAAAACAATTGTTTCAGGAGGGGAAACCAGGCAACAATCAGTATTCAATGCATTATCACTGTTAAAAAAATACAGCGATAAAGATAAAATTATCATTCACGATGCGGTGAGACCTTTTATTTCTGTTAAAAAATTGAAAGAATTAATTTCAATTTCGCATAATTATAAATCAATTGTTCCTGCACTAAAAATAAATGATACTATTAAAAAAATAGATAGTAAAGGATATATAATTGATTCAATTGACAGAGAAAACATTTGGAGGATTCAGACTCCCCAGATTTTTGATTATTCTGTAATTTCCATGAGTTTAATCAAAGCAAAACAAATTGATTTCACAGGAACTGATGAATCTTCTGTTGTTATGAAATTTGGTGGTAAAGTAAAAATCTGCGATGGAGAAATAACAAATATAAAAATCACAACAAAAGAAGATTTAAAAAAAATAGATTATAATAAACTTTTAATTACTTAGTTATGAAAACTGGAAAAATCTTAATCGAAAGTTTTAATTCAAAAGTTTTAAAAAGTAACCCGTTAAAAGATCCAACCGCAAGAAAATTTCCAATCTATCTTCCTCCATCTTATGACGGAGTAAAAAAATTTCCGGTTGTATATCTCTTAAGCGGTTTCACTGGCAAAGGTATTCAGAATCTGAACATTTCTTTTCTTTCAGAAAATATTGAAGAAAGATTAAACCGTTTAATATCTGAAAAGAAAATGAAAGAAATGATTGTCGTTATGCCTGATTGTATTACTAAATATGGCGGAAGTCAGTTTATAAATTCCAAAGGCACCGGAAATTATGAAGATTATTTGATTAAAGAATTAATCCCTTTTATTGACAAAAAATATAATACATTAAATAGTAGTAATTACAGAGCAGTGTGTGGAAAGTCAAGCGGTGGATTTGGTGCTTTATATCTTGGAATGAGAAATCCGGAAACTTTTAAATTAGTCTGCTCCACATCAGGTGATATGTATTTTGATTACTGTTATTTAAAAGATTTTCCGAAATTTGTGAAATACATTTCTTATTATGGTTCAGGTCATAAAGCAGTTTCAAACTTTATAAAAAAAGAAATAAATTTTAATCAACCAAAACCCGGTTACTTTCATGATATCATTAACATTATTGGTATGGCTTCTTGTTACTCCCCCAATCCCGGTGCTGTAAAAACAAAAGGATATAATTTTGATTTGCCATTTGATATTTTTACGGGAGAAGTTGATGAAACTGTTTATAAAAAATGGAAAAAATTTGATCCTGTAAATTTAGTTTCAATATATAAAAATAATTTAAAAANNGATGTGTATAAGAGACAGTCTTGATGCTGGCTCAAGTGATGAATTTAGTTTGAATATTGGTGCAAGAATTTTTTGTAAGCGTTTAGAAAAATATAAAATTAAATTTATATATGATGAATTTAAAGGCGGACATTTCAATATTCAATACCGATACGATAAAACTTTTAATATTATTTCAAAACATTTAAAATGAAACCAGTAGTTATCAGCACTTGGAAACACGGCTTGGCAGCAAACGATGCTGCATTTGAAATTTTAAAAAAAGGCGGAAACTCTCTTGACGCTGTAGAGACAGGAGTCAAAGTTGCAGAAGATGATCCGGATGTTTTAAGTGTGGGTTTTGGCGGTTTACCTGACGCTCAAGGTAAAGTTACACTCGATGCTGCGTTGATGGATTGGAAAGCAAGAGTTGGCTCTGTTATCTTTCTTGAGAATATAAGAAATCCTGTATCCGTGGCGAGATTTGTTCTTGAAGATACAAATCATACTATACTGGCAGGTGATGGTGCTTATGAGTTTGCTTTGCAAAAAGGTTTTAAACCCGAAAATTTGCTTACCGAATATTCTCTTAAAAGATACAATGAATGGAAGCAGAATAACACAGGAAAACCTGAGGAGATACATACTGATGACTTCGTTTTAAAAAAATCTTCTCTTGATAAAAAAAATTTAATAAATGAAGACGGGTTTCATGATACGATTGGTATGGTTGCTATTGATTCAGAAGGGCATATATCTGCGGCTTGTACAACTTCCGGAATGGCATGGAAACTTCATGGTCGAGTCGGAGATTCTCCTATTATAGGTTCAGGATTATACGTAGATGGGGAAGTCGGAGGTGCCGCTTCGACTGGAAGAGGTGAAGAATGTATAAGAGCTTGCGGAAGTTTTTTGATAGTTGAAATGATGCGGCTTGGAGTATCTCCTAAAGAAGCATGTAAAATCGCATGTGAAAGAGTTTATAAATTAAATTTACTTTCATCAAAAAACAGAGATCATATTTTTCAAGTTGGATTTATCGCTCTAAATACAAAAGGAGAGTGGGGAGCATATAGTGTTAGAGAAGGTTTCCAATATGCAGTATATGAAAACAATGAAAATAAATTATTTGAAAGCAAGTATTACCTGAATGAAAAATTTGAAATTGAAGATTTATAATAATTAATATGGACAGATATAAATTTCTAAAAAATGCATTGTTGCTTTCTTTTGATGCAAGAAAAATGACAGGAAAATTTAATGTATTAATAAAAAATGATCGGATTCTTGAAGTTGATTATAATAATGCTTTGTCTGAAAACGTATTGAGAGAAAAGTATCCGTCAATGGAAGTTTATGATTTAAAAAACAAAATTTTACTTCCTGCATTTATTAACGCATTTAAAAACAGTTCATATAATCTCGCATCAATATTTTTAAAGAAAAATGTTTATTCAAATTTAGTTTCTAATATTTCTATTAGATTGCTTGATAAATTTTTTGGTTCAAAAGTTAATGAAATTTATCTAAAAGATTTATTTCTTATAAATTATGCCCAGTCTTTATTTAATGGCGAATTAATTGTTGCTGAATCTTCTTATTTCATAAACAGAGATTTTTATAAACAATATCT
>DOWN01000177.1:2541-7468 GCA_003519545.1 Bacteroidota bacterium | reverse complement strand
TCTTTATTTAATCTAACAGATGAAATTTTTTCTAAAAATATATCAAAAACTCCTGAGTCAGGTCTCTCATAAATGACATCCGGATTTTCATTCAAATCACCTTCAAAATAATGACCTGATTCATTTAAATTTTTTAATAACTTTTTAATTTTTTTCTCAAAAGATTTATAATCCGTAATTTTATTAAAGTCTTCGGGATAATAAATTCTTTCCTGTGTTGCAGTTTTTTTGAGAGAATTAATTTTATTTTTAAAAATTTCGTAGATATCTGTTTTTTGAATTTTATTCTCTATTTTAATGAGTTCAGCCTCAGCCTCATTCACATACTCAAGTTTTAATAATGCTTTGATAAGTAAAATTTTTGGTGTGAGATAATCCGGAAACAGATCAATTCCGATTTTACAAAGTTTAATACAATCTTCAAATTTATTATTAAGATAATAAATATTGGCAAGTCTGATAAAAGAAGGAGAGAAAAAATCTCCGTCTAATTTATCTTTTAAATTATTTATATGACTGTCAAGACTGTTCACTTAGTTTCATTAATTTGTTAGATGTTACAACTTGTTTAATAGATAAAAAAGAAATCAAACTGAAACCGAGACAAAACATAAGGTTAAAAGGAATTGCAGCAATCTGTGCGTTAACAATTGCGATAACCAATCCCGCAAAACAATATATTGCAAGCAATGCTTCAATATAAACTATAAAATTCAATTTTTTAGGAACATATTTCTTACCCTTCCATGAATCCGTTTCGGAAGTAATTTTGAATTTAGGTGTTCTAACAAACTCACTTTTTTTATTTATAAGTCCTTCAAATACTGCCTTAGTATTATTTACAGATAATCCCATCGCCCCTGCCATAAACACAGGGAAGTAAATAATTCTTTTTTGCCAATCTGTGTAGATATCCTTTTGTGAATATAAATAAAATATAAATGAACTAATAAAAGCAAAAATAAATATTGACATAAATTTAAAAACATCATCAAAATTACCCGTAAGTTTTATCAACATAACAGGAAGATTAAGAATTGCACATAATAATATAAAAGGATATGCAAGATTACTGTAAAGATGTATAAAGGATTCGAATTTTAGTTTTAAAGGAAGTTTAGATTTTAAAACTTTCGGAAATATTTTTTTTGCTGTTTCAATTGCCCCTTTTGTCCATCTGAACTGTTGTGATCTTAATGAATTTATTTCCGCAGGTAATTCCGCAGGTGATGTAAAATTTACAAGATACTTAAACTTCCATCCTTTTAACTGGGCTCTGTATGATAAATCCAAATCTTCAGTAAGCGTATCTGCTTCCCAGTTCCCCGCATCAAAAATACATTCTTTTTTCCAAATACCTGCCGTTCCGTTAAAATTAATATAAAATCCCGATCTGTTTCTTACTGCCTGTTCTATAACAAAGTGTCCGTCAAGAGCAACTGCCTGAGTTTTTGTCAAAACGGAATAATCTCTGTTAAGATGTTCCCATCTTGTTTGCACAAGTCCGAGTTTAGGAATTTTATAGAAATAGGGAAGTGTCCGAAGTAAAAATTTTTTTCTCGGAATAAAATCAGCATCAAAAATTGCGACATACTCCCCGAGTGCCGTTTTTAATCCTTCTTTTAAAGCACCTGCTTTAAAACCCGACCTGTCTTTTCTGTGAATATGATTAATTATATAACCCTGTTTCTTTAGCGGCTCAATATGTTTAGCAATTATTTCTGTCGAGTCATCGGTGGAGTCATCCAAAATCTGAAACTCAATTCTATCTCTCGGATACTCCATTCTTATACACGCATTTATAAGTCGTAATATTACATATCTCTCATTGAATAATGGAATCTGAATAGTAACAAAAGGAAATTCTTTCAAATTAAAATCTTCAGGTTTTAAATCTTCGGTTCTCTTTCCATAAGTTTTAAAATAAAAATAAATCATTGTGAAACCATGAAAACTGAAAAAGAATAAAATGGTAAGTGAAACTATATATGTGATTAAAATTATTTCTTCAGTTTTCATTCTTACCAGTTAGAAGTTAAGTCGTTCAAAATATTATTACAAATTTTATTTATTGCTTCTCGTATTCCGGCATCTCTGTTTGAAAATCCTGTGTTATCAGAATTATATTCACCCCAGTCAGAATAATTTCTGTTCCAAATCACTCTTTGTTTCTTCAGATTCTGAAAATTAATTTCAACATCAATTGTAATTTTTCTTTTGGTAACTGTTTCATTTCCTGAAATTACAAGAGGATCGTCAGAAATTCTTTTAATGATACCTGTCACAGAACCATCTGCAATGGTTCTGTCAACAAGCAAAAAAGTATTATCGCTGACAATAAGATTTTTTAATGTTTCAGTAAAAGATTCTTTTATTCCTGCTTCGGAAAACCCGCTTTGATCTTCAAACAAAGGAATGTTTAAACTTTTGACGCCTTCAGGTGGATTATTCCCTCTGAATCCATATACACCACATCCCGAAAAATATATTCCAAATAAAAATATTAGTAAAAGATTAATCTTCAAATCTTATATTATGTTTTTTAATCTTTCTGTAAACACTTCGCAAAGATTGATTTAATATTGCGGACACTTTTTTTACATCCCAGTTATTATGACTTAATAAATATTTCAAAAATTCTTTTTCATATTCATCAATTGACATTGACATTGCCTGTGATTTATTAAGATAAAAATCATCAGATGAAACACTATTTTTAATTTTTATAATTTCCTGTTTATTAAGTAAATTTTTAACATCTATTATATCCGATTTCAGTTCGGCAAGTGCACGGATAAAAAAATCTTTATCATAATTTTCATACTGAGTTCTGTTCACAAGCACAGGCAATGGAGAAGCAGATTCTGTTTCCGGATGTAAATGTTTTTTTACATTTTCGAGTGTTAATTTATCTCCCGGATATAAAACCAAAATACTTTCTACAAAATTTTTTAATTCTCTTGCGTTACCTGTCCAAACGTAATTTGTTAAATATTCCATTGCGTCTTCATCAATACCCTGAAAAGTTAAATTATTTGACCTGCAAAATTGTTGAACAAAAAAGTAAAATAAAACTTTTATATCGGACTTTCTTTCTCTTAAAGGTGGAATTAAAAGATTTATAGATCTTAATCTGAAATATAAATCTTCTCTGAAATTTTTTTCCTGAACTTCTGATTTTAAATCTTTATTTGTAGCGGCGATTACTCTCACATCAACTTTAATACTTTTATTTCCACCGACTCTCATAAATTCACCTGTTTCAAGTACTCTTAAAAATTTCACCTGAGTTTTTAAAGGCATATCGCCGATTTCATCCAGAAAAATTGTTCCGCCGTCTGCCATTTCAAAATATCCTTGTCTGCTTTCTATCGCACCTGTAAAAGCACCTTTCTGATGACCGAACAATTCGCTTTCTATAATGCCCTCAGGAATCGCACCGCAATTCACTATTATAAGAGGTTTTGTTTTTCTTTTACTTTGAGTGTGAATAAGGTTAGCAACAACTTCCTTTCCTGTTCCGCTTTCACCCGTAATTAATACGCTGATATTGGTAGGAGCAATTTGTTTTATTGTGTCATTTAATTCCCTGATTTGGACAGAATCGCCTAATAATCTATAAAACATATATAAATATAATCTTTAGCATTTCGTAATTAAAGTTATTTTAATTGACAGAGATTATTAAATTGAATAAAAATTATTTAAAAATTATTTTGCTTATTACACACAAATTCAAAACTTCCGTTAACAATTGAGTAAAACCAAAATTAAGAAACAGACTTTACCTCTTACTGAAAAATCAGTTTCTTATGAAAATCTGAATTTAATTAATAAATATTTCTGGATAGTCATACCATTATTTACTTTGATTTATTATATCTCAAGTAAATATTCAGTCGGATTTTATCAGGATGATGAGATTGGTCAGTATATAAATATGATTCAATTTTGGAGTGATCCTTTTGCAATTTTAGGAAACAACCCCAAACCGGGATATAAAATTTTTCTTGTCATACCTGCTTTGATTAGTTATGATGCCGTGCTTATTACAAATGCTTTGATTGCTTCAGTCACAGTATTTTTAACTTATAAATTATTACAGGTCTATCAGGTCAAATATGCTTATTTCGGTGCATTGTTGCTTGCGTTTCAACCTTTGTTTTTTGATTTATCATTCCGATCATATTCTGAAATATTCACTGCACTTTGTTTAATACTTGTATTAATCTCTTATGAGAAGAAACATTTGATACTCAGTGCTTTAATTATGGGATATGTATTTACAATCCGTCAGGAACTTGCATTATTAATAATTGTATTTTTTATATTATTTATTCGCGGTAAAAATTTTGTGCCCGCTGTCTTATTATTCGTTTTCCCGGTGATTTATAATTTACTTGGATTTTTTAAAACCGGAGATATTCTGTTTGTAATGTCAGAGATGAGCAAAGTTGCAGGTCTTGAATATAAATCTCAGGGTTTGATGCATTATTTTAAAGTTTACATATACATAGTAGGTCCGGTTAGTCTTACATTATTTTTAATCGGATTCTTTAGTTTTCTAAAGAAAGATAAATCTATATTCAAAAAATATTTTCTGTTTTATATTATATTTGTTTCGGTGTTTATCATACAAATGTTAACAATGATAAATGACGGTCCAAATCCCGGTAACTGGAGATATTTACTCCATATTTCTCCGGTTTGTGCTTTGTTTGCAACTATTGGACTTAATAATTTAGCGGATGAAAATTATAAAAGCAAAGCGTTGATTATATCAGGCGTATTTGCTCTGCTCACTTTTGTTTTCTTATCTAAAACTACTGACGGATTTATTTTAACTGATACTTCAGATTACAAAAATTTCTTTGTTATACTTGCGGTAATTGGATTTACTTTTATGTTTTCAATGAAGAGTAAGGTC
>DOWN01000177.1:0-2424 GCA_003519545.1 Bacteroidota bacterium | reverse complement strand
CTATCTGTTGCTTACATAATTCTCTCTATAGTTTCTTTGTTTTTAATTTTTGAACCAAAAAAATTATCAGCAGAGAACATATCTGTAAAGGAAATTTCAACCTTTGTTTCTGAAATTCCTGATATAAGAAACAAACAGATTTATTCTAATCATTCAATACTTCAGTTTTTTTCAGTTCAATCAAACATAGATTTAAAAAATATAAAAACCATCAACAAAAAAACATTGGCAGATATGCCATCAGGTTCCATCGTTGTTTGGGAAAATCATTATGGATTCAGACCGGAATGGGGAAGTGATTTAAATATTACAGACTTAATAAATAATCCGGATTTTAATTTGTTAAAACAATTTGCTGCTTCTGACAGAAGATTTTTAGGATATGTCTTTGAGAAAAAATAAAAATTGTATTATATATGGTGGCGGTGGATTTATTGGGTCTCATCTTGCCGAAGAATTAATAAACAACGGTTATAAAGTTACAATTTTTGATAAATTAAATTTTTCAAAAGTTAATATTTTACATCTCGGAAAAAAAATTAAAATCATTGAAGGTGATTTTAATAATGAAATTGATATAAAAAATTCATTAAATGGAATTGATTTTGTTTTTCATCTTGTGAGTTCAACACTTCCCGGAAACTCTAATGCAAATCCCATATATGATGTTGAGTCAAATCTGGTATCTTCATTAAGATTATTTGATGAATGTGTAAATCAAAAAATAAAAAAAATAATTTTCGTTTCATCTGGTGGCACAGTTTATGGAATTCCCAAAAGTGTTCCGGTAAATGAAAATCATCCGAGAAATCCTATTGTATCTTATGCCGTTATAAAAAATACTATTGAAGATTATCTTTATTTGTTCAAACATAATACGGGTTTGAATTATGTGTCCTTCAGACTTTCTAATCCTTATGGTGAAAGACAAAATCCTTATTCTAATCAAGGTGCAATAGCAGTATTTTTGAATAAAGTTGTGCGAAATGAAGAAATTGAAATCTGGGGAGATGGAAATGTTATCCGAGATTTTATTTATATAAAAGATGCGGTTGATGCACTGGTAAAATCAATTTCTCTTGATACATCAAAAGACATTTACAATCTTGGTTCCGGTAAAGGTTACAGTCTGAATAAAATATTGAATGAGATTAAACTAATATCCGGGAAGAAACCTAAAGTTAACTACAAAGAAGCAAGAAAAATAGATGTTCCTAAAAATATACTCGATATAAAATTAATATCAAAAGATTTAAAGTGGCAACCTAAAACAAATCTCAGAGAAGGACTTTTAAAATCTTATGAATATTATAAAAAAATTAATGTTGAATGCTGAAAATTGATTCAAATATATTGTCAAATGATAATCCGATGTTAGACACTTCTAAAATTTCTATCACGGCTTTTTTCCCTGCATATTATGATGAAGGTAATATAGGAAAAGTTGTTGATAAAGCAGTAGAAGTTCTTGAATCATTAAAACTGAAAGATTATGAAGTTATAATTATTGAAGACGGGAGTCCTGATAAGACCGGGGAAGTAGCGGATCAACTTGCGGGAAAATATGATAAGGTAAGAGTGATTCATCACGAAAAAAATATGGGATATGGTGCCACCCTGAAAGACGGTTTTCTAAATGCTAAAATGGATTATGTATTCTATTCAGACGGTGATAATCAGTTTGATTTGGATGAGTTAAGAAAATTTGTGGCTTTACTTCCTTTTTCCGATATTGTTGTCGGATATAGAAAACATAAACAATATTCTTTATATAGAAAATTTACATCTTTATGTTATAATTATTTATTAAGATTATTATTCGATATTCATTACTGGGATATAGATTGTGCATTTAAAATTTTTAAAACGGATTTATTTAAAAAAATAAATATAAATTCCGTTGATGCTTTTATAGATGCCGAGATTATGTTAAAAGCAAATTTGCATGACTATACTGTAACTGAAGTTGGTGTGTTACATCTTCCGAGATTAGACGGAATTTCAACAGGTGCGAGACCTTCTGTAATTTTCAGAACAATTAAAGAAGTATTGGATTATAAAAAAGAATATGACAGGGAATTAAAATTAAAAAAATCGAAACTTAATTCTTAACCGCCCGGACAAAATATTGCCCGCCCATCGGAAATTTTGTTAAATACTTTTCAAGAAATCTTAAACCTTTCAACTGTGAAGGAAAAAATAATGTATAGTTAAAAGTTTTTTCGTTCAGGTTTACATATTTTATCAATTCTCTTGTTTCTTTTGGTTTCAATAAAATTGCATCTTTATCCCATATACAGTCTTTTACGATTTTTAATGTAACCGGATTATAAGGGTTATGTTCAAAAATAAATAAATTTCCACCTGATTTCAAAATCTGATAAATGTTTTTAATTACTTCATTCCTAAGTTCAGGTGCGATAT
>DOWN01000191.1:6747-11180 GCA_003519545.1 Bacteroidota bacterium | reverse complement strand
AACTTACACAGCAACCTTTACCTGATGTAGTCATTACATTACTATTAAATAATGAACCTGTAAATAATACAGTTTCTGATAATTCCGGTATTTTTAAATTTCCAAATATTAAAGTCGGAACTTATAACGTCAGATATTCTTTGCTCGGATATAATCCTTTGAGAACTGACAACATTATAGTCAGTTCAGGCAAAGTAACTGATTTATTTGTGGAACTTGAAGGTATAGAAACCGATGTCATTATAGTTGAAGATGAAAATTTTTCTAAACCTGTTGATATTTCAAGTTCATTTAAAAATTTAACTTACGAGGAAATCAGAAGATCACCGGGCGGTTTTGAAGACATAGGAAGAGTCTTGCAGATTTTACCCGGCGTTTCATTTGTCAACGATGGGAGAAATGATTTAATCGTTAGAGGTGGAGCACCTTCAGAAAATTTATTTCTTGTAGATAATGCGTCTGTGCCAAATATAAATCATTTCGGATCGCAAGGTTCCACCGGTGGACCGGTTAGTATTATAAACTTAGACTTTATCAGAGAAGTAAATTTTTTAACCGGAGGATTTTCTGCAAGATACGGAGATAAGTTATCTTCTGTATTGGAATTAAAACTAAGAGAAGGGAATCGTGAAAAATTTTTCGGTGATATAAATCTTTCTGCCACCGGCTTTGGAGCAATCATTGAAGGTCCTATCGGCTCTGAAGGTAATGGCTCATATTTAATTTCTGCGAGACGAAGTTATCTCGATTTAATTTTTAATGCCGCAGGTTTTGGCTTTGTGCCTGAATATTCATCATTCCAGGTAAAAACTGTTTATGATATAAATTCTAAAAATTCTATTACTATAAATGCAATTGGAAATATTGATAAAGTTAGATTCAACAATGATACTGAAGAGAACAGACAAGACAATGAAAGAATTTTAAAAAATAATCAATGGGGTTATGTCAATTCATTTGAATTAAAAACCTTACTTTCTTCAAACTCATATTCACTCATTAATTTATCAAGATCTTATACTAATTATGATCTCACCGGAAGAGATTCAAACTTTACAGAAGTTTTTAAAAATAAATCAGCCGAAGGTGAAACTAAATTAAAACTTGAATATTTTATTTCTCCCGATGTAACATCTCTGATTTCAACCGGGGCAGGAGTAAATTACATTAATCTTAACTATGAAATTAAAAAAGATACAGATACAACTTTTTTCATAAATGAAATTGGTCAGAGAGTAATTTTACCTTCAGTAAATTTGGCTAATGAATCAAATGCTATTAAACTATTTGCATTTGTTCAGTATTCGAAAACTTTATTTAATAAACTTAAACTAAACGCCGGAATCAGAACTGATTATTTTAGTTTATTAAATGAAAAAATAACTGTTAGTCCGAGGGCATCTCTCACCATTCCTCTCTTATCCAATACTTTTTTAAATTTGAGTTACGGTATTTTCAGACAATCACCTTCGTATCTTTGGATTATAAGCGATGATGCTAATAAAGAATTGAAATCATTAAGAGCCGATCATTATGTAGTAGGATTGGAGCAGTTCATTTCAAACGATTTACGAATTACAGTTGAGGGATATTATAAAAAATATTTTAACTATCCTGTAAGTGAAATCAGACCTTGGCTTATACTTGCAAACAGCGGCGGAGACTTTGAACAAAGAAATGATTTTATAATTGAAAAATTAAGTTCTTTAGGTTCGGGAGATGCTAAAGGCATCGAACTGTTTATTCAAAAATCACTTACAAAAGATTTTTATGGTTTAATTAGTTTCTCTTACTTTGATGCTAAGTATAAAGCGGCAGACGGTATAGAAAGAGAAAGTAGTTTTAATAATAAAATAATATCCACCATTTCAGCCGGATATAAATTCGGAGACGGATGGGAAATTTCATCTAAGTTCAGATTTTCAGGTGGAAGACCTTTCACTTCAATTAATCCGCAAAATGGTTATCAACTCGTTTCTCAATTTAATGGTGATAACCTGCCGAATTATAATCGTCTCGATTTAAGAGTTGATAAAAGATGGAATTTCAAAAACTGGTCATTGATTACTTATATAGATATTCAAAATTTGTTAAACAAAAAAAATGTTACAAATTATTTCTGGAACAAATTCACCCGTGAAATAGATAAAAACGAAAGCATTGGAGTATTGCCGTCAATCGGTATAAATGCAAAATTTTAAACCCATTATTTAAGTTTATCAAAAATATATTATTAAGTATATTTGTAATTCACTAACATTGGGATTTTCAATAATTTTAAATTGATAATTATGAACTTCAAAAAAGTTTTATATGTACTCGTTTTCTCCTTTTGCATTTCAACTTTTGCAAACGCTCAATTCATAAATAAATTTTCCCTTTTCGGAGGATTTATGACCGGAAATTATATGCCTAAAATTTCTGAACTTAATAAACAACTTGTCCAGGCAGGTCTTCCTGAATTGCCTTCTTCCGGTTACTTTGCTTTCGGAGGAGGTGGTTATGTGGATATTCCGAAAACAACTTTCAGAATAGGTGGATTCGGTACCGGTTATTCAAAATCAGTTTCAACTATCACACCTGCTAACATTACTAAAAAAGTGGACTTGGAAATGGGGATGGGTGGAATAAGTTTTGAATATGTTAAACCTCTATCCAAAGCAATTGATCTCACAATTGGAACTAACATCACAACCGGTGTTTTTTCAATGAATGTGTTTCAATTCAATTCTCAGTTCGGAAGTTATACAAATTTCTGGAATGAAATTACTAACTCGTCTTCTTCACAAAATATTTCTCAAAAGTTTAATCAAAGATTTTATTCGGCTGAACCAAAAATCGGTTTAGGTGCTTTGTTGAATGATTTCCTTTACGTTAAAGCAAATGTAGGATATATGTTCTCGGCAAATGGCGGATGGAAAGCAGAGAATGGTGTTGAAATGACTGACGTTCCTAATGATATTAAACCTGATGGCTTGGCAATAGATCTTTCTCTAAACGTCGGTTTATTTTTTAAATAATCAAAAAAAATTTTAAATGAAAAATCTGCTTGTAACAGGTGGTGCAGGATTTATCGGCAGCAATTTTGTAAAATATATTTTAAATAATACTGAGTATAACGTAATCAATTTTGATAAATTAACTTATGCAGGTAATCTCGAAAATTTATCAGACATTGAAAATAATGAACGATATAAATTTGTAAAAGCAGATATCTGTAATCAGGATGAAGTTAAGAAAACTATTGAAGAAAACAATATTGATACAATTGTAAATTTCGCTGCCGAGTCGCATGTAGATAGAAGCATCTTAGGTGCAAGAGAATTTGTTGTTACAAATGTATTAGGCACACAGGTTTTGCTTGATTGTGCAAAAGAATTTAAATTGAAAAAATTTCTTCAGGTATCTACAGATGAAGTATATGGCTCACTACCGGAAGATGATAAATCAATAAAATTTACCGAAGAGACACCGCTTGCGTCCAATAGCCCTTACTCATCCAGCAAAGCAGGTGCGGATTTACTTTGCAGAGCATATTTTCATACTCATAATTTACCGGTTTTAATTACCAGATGTTCAAATAATTATGGTCCGTATCAGTTTCCCGAAAAACTAATCCCTTTAATGATTGCAAAAGCAATCGACGGAGAAAAACTTCCCGTTTATGGCGATGGGAAAAATGTTAGAGACTGGCTTTATGTTGACGATCATTGTTCAGGAATTTTGGCAGTTCTTGAAAAAGGAAAAAACGGAGATGTTTATAATATCGGTGGAAATAATGAATGGTATAATATTGATATAGTAAAATTAATTTTAAAATTACTCGGAAAACCGGAAGATAATATTACTTATGTAAAAGACCGTCCCGGACACGACAGAAGATATGCAATTGATTCATCAAAAATTATGAATGAACTCGGCTGGGCACCTAAATACCAGTTTCCCGAGGGTATTGAAAAAACAATTCAATGGTATCGTGATAATGAACAATGGTGGAGAAAAGTTATGTCAGGTGAATATTTGAAATATTACGAAAAAAATTATTCATCTAAAATTTCTTAGTCATTAATTATTTTTTGTAAGGTCATCCAGATTATAATCATCTACGATTCTGAAAATTCCTTTTAATTCGGTTTTTTCAATTACACTTTCTATTCTTTCGTGCCTTATACTTTCCTGTTGGGAAATTATTTTAATTACTTCTTCAAAATCTTCATCTTTAATTTTTAAAAATCCAACCGATAATATTTCAGAATTATCATTAAGATTTATTGAGTTAATAACTCTCACCGGCACAGGAAATGGTTTATCCGGAAACCACTCTTTTTTAAAATCTTCATAAGTTTTCCCGGTCTTTAATTTCCTCACAAAAATTGAAATAAGGTTTGCTTCTTCTGCTTTTATTTTCATTTAATTAAAAAGTTAATTTTTAT
>DOWN01000191.1:0-6588 GCA_003519545.1 Bacteroidota bacterium | reverse complement strand
AAATTTAACCAAGTATTACGGAACTCAAGCGGCTGTTAACAATATTTCTTTCGAGATTAACAAAGGTGAAATTGTTGGTTTTCTTGGACCTAACGGGGCAGGAAAATCTACTACGATGAAAATGATAACCACGTATTTAACTCAAAACGAAGGTAAAATTTTCGTTGAAGGGATTGATACTGAAACTGATTCTTTATCAGTCAGAAAAAAAATCGGTTATCTGCCTGAAACAAATCCTTTGTATCTTGATATGAACGTTGTTGATTATCTTAATTATGCTGCTGAACTTGATGGCGTTCCTAAATCAAATGTAAAATCAGCTGTTGAAAATGTCATTGATAAATGTGGTCTTCAGGATATGAAGCATAAAAATATCGGACAACTTTCAAAAGGTTATAAACAAAGAGTTGGCTTGGCTCAGGCGATGATTAACGAACCGGATGTATTGATTCTTGATGAACCTACTTCAGGACTTGACCCTAATCAAATTGTCGAAATCAGAAAGCTAATCCGTGATCTCGGAAAACAAAAAACATTAATTTTATCTACACATATCCTTCAGGAAGTTCAGGCAACTTGTGACAGAGTTCTTATTATTAACAATGGAGAAATTGTTGCTGACGGAACGCCTGAATCTTTACAGGCACAGTTTCAAGGTCAGGTAGTTATTGATTTGATAGTTAAAAAAGATCAATCTACTAACCGTGAAAAAATATTACAGGAAATCCGTTCTCTAAAAGGTGTTGAACAGGCAAGGTTTGATATGGAAGATTCTTTAAGTTGGAAATTTCATATTACCGGAAAAAAAGGTCATGACCTTAGAGAAGATTTATTTAAAAAAATTGTATCCCATAATTTAATAATTCTCGGTTTACATCAGGAAGAAACTTCTCTTGAAGATATCTTCAGAAAATTAACTCAGAATTAATTCTTAATCGTAAAATTAAAATTTAAAAATGAATAATATTCTAACGATCGGTAAAAAGGAATTAAAATCTAATTTCTTATCACCTGTTGCTTATATAGTGATTGTCGTATTCTTGATAATTACCGGTTGGTTCTTCACCAGCAATCTTTTTCTTGCAGGTGTTGTATCAATGCGGACTGTTTTTGAAATAATTCCTTTCATATTTTTGTTTTATGTCCCGGCTATTTCAATGAGAACTTTTTCGGAAGAAAAAAAATCAGGAACTATTGAACTCTTATTAACAAGACCTGTTACTGACGGTAACATTGTACTCGGAAAATTTTTTGCTACTTTAATGCTTGCGGTTTTCACTTTGCTTCCTACTCTGATTTATGTATTCTCACTGACTTCTCTCGGAACTCTAGATGTAGGTCCGATTTTCACTTCTTATCTGGGTTTGATTCTCTTAGCAGGTTTATATATTAGCATCGGAATTTTCTGTTCTTCTTTAACTGAAAATCAGGTTATCGCATTCATCATCAGTTTCTTAATTGTGTTTGCTTTATTTATGATGGATAAAGTATTGATTTACTTACCTGTTGGTCTTGCTTCTATTCTTGAATTCATTTCTACAGGATCGCATTTCTCTGCTCTTGCAAGAGGTGTTATTGATTCAAGAGATATTATTTATTTTGTAAGCGGTATAACATTATTTTTACTATTAACTAAATTCTCTGTTGAAAGCAGAAAGTGGTCATAAGAAAAGTTTATGAATAAAAAAGATTTAAAAAATCAGGCAATTATAAAATTATTAATTTTTATCGCAATCATTGTTGCGGTAAATGTTATTTCAACTCAGGTTTTTACAAGAGTTGATTTTACAAAGAATAAAACTTACACACTCTCACCAATCAGTAAAGATATCGTCAGTAAACTTGATGATAAAATGGTGGTGAAAGCATATTTCAGTGAGAATCTTCCTGCTCCATATAATAACCTTAGAAGACAGGTTATGGATATCCTTAGTGATTACAGAACTTATTCAAACGGAAATCTTTCTTATGAGTTTTATAATCCGACAGGCGAAGAAAAAGCAGATGAACTAGGACAGGAAGCACAAAAATACGGTATCAATCCCGTTCAGGTTCAGGTTGTAGATAAAGATAAATTTGAAGTTAAGGCAGCATATATGGGTATGGTTTTCCTTTATGAAGGAAGACAGGAAACAATTCCTTTTATTCAGTCTATTAATAATCTTGAATATGAAATAACTTCTAAAATAAAAAATCTATCTGTAAAACAAAAAACTGTCGTAGGTTATCTGGAAGGTGACGGAAGTTTAGATATAACAAAATTACAGCAAATCTCTAAAGGTCTTGGTGATCAGTTTGAATTAAAACCTGTAAGTCTCGGTTTGAACAGAGCAGTACCAGATGAAGTGAAAGTATTACTCGTTTTAGGACCTACAACTGTTCTCTCTGAAAATAAAAAATATATGCTTGACCAGTTTGTTATGAGAGGCGGAAATGTTGCATGGTTAATTCAAAAAGTTACTCCGAATTTTCAGCAACAAATTATTATCGGAAATGTAATTGATGACGGTTTGAACGATATGCTTTTAAATTACGGTATTAAAGTTGAAACAGATTTAATCAGAGATTTACAGTGCGGACAGGTTACAGTTCAGTCTCCGATTGGAATTCCAATTGCAGTAAATTATCCATTCTTCCCTGTAGTTTCAAATATTAATAAAGACATTTCATCATTTGCAAATATTCCAAGTGTAACTTTATCTTTCGCTTCATCAATTGATTTAAATGCTGTTCAGGGTAAAGATGTTAAAGCAGATTATCTTTTAAAGTCTTCTGACAGATCAGGAAAAGCAGAAGGATTTTTTATTCTAAATCTTGAGCAATTCCAGAATATGAATAAACAAGCGGCAGATACTTTGTTTAATAAACAAGGATATGTTTTAGGTGCAGTATATAATGGAAGATTTAAAAGTTTTTATGCAGGAAAACCGGTTCCTACTGATACTACTGAAGGTTCAGGTCCTATCATGATTCAACAGTTAAATGAATCTTCTAAAGAATCAAAAATGGTTGTAATTGGTGACGCTGATTTTATCAATGAAGAACAAAGACCACCACAGGATAATATAAATTTCTTTTTAAGTATGGTTGAGTATCTTGCTGATGATGTCGGCTTGGCTCAAATCAGAAGTAAAGAATCATCAGACGCACCGATTGAAGATGTTACAGACGGTACAAAAGCATTTGTAAAATATTTTAATTTAATTTTTCCTCCGGCATTAATGCTAATCATAGGGTTAATAGTCTGGCAGAGAAGAAATAAAAGAAAAAAAGAATTACAAACAAGTAAGTAAATATGAAAAACAATAAAATTTTATTATACGCAGCAGTTCTCGTCGGTTTAGTTGTTATCGCTTATTTTCTGACTAAATCAGACGGAAGAAAAGATTCAACAGATAAGTTAAAATCCGAACAGTTTTTTAAAATTGATTCTGCTTCTGTTGACAGACTCGAATTTGTAAAAAACGGACAAAAATTAACTCTCGCTAAAGTAAACGGTTTATGGAAAATACTAGAACCTGTTGAATATCCGGTAAATCAAAACTTTATCGCGAGTGCTTTATCTGATTTAAAAAATCATTATCTTGAAAGTATAATTTCAACTAACCCAAGTAAAAAAGAAAATTTCGGTTTCGGTGATACAACGTTCACTAAATTGACTGTATTCCAAAATGGTCAATTGTCCGGTTCATTTCTTATCGGTTCACCTACAAGTGCTCCTGCACAAACTTATTTAAAAAGAGTTGATACCGATACTGTATTTTTAGCAGAAAAATTTCTTCAGAATAATTTTGTGAAACCTTCATTCTTAGACTGGAGAGATTTGCTTATTTTTTCAGTTCCATCTACTTCAATTAAATCACTTGAATATAATTTCGGCGATGAACAATTCACTGTCAGACAAGATTCAATTGGAAATTTTTATGTAGGAGATGTTAAAGCAGATTCAAATGTTGCTTCATCTGTCTTTACTATGTTCAATGCTTTAAATACTCAAACATTTTTAGATTCGACTCTTGCTCCTGATTCTAAATTCCACGCTACTCTTAGAGTAAACTGGGATAAGGCAACTGATTTTAATTTTCTGGCATCAGGCGATTCAACGAATACACAATATATACTTCAGGTCTCAGGAAATAAACAGTTATTTAAGTTCGATCAAAATCTCGGAAATATGATTCTGAAACGAAAATCGGAATTTTTAGGTTCTAAGAAATAAATTAAATGTCAAAATTTGATTTAATTTTTTTTAGAATTAAAATATGTTATATTCGTAAATGCTCTCACTACTACTTGTAATACTTTTAAGTTATCTCATCGGATCGGTTCCTTTCGCTCTGATTGTCGGTAAAGTTTTTAAAAATATTGACATCAGAAATTACGGAAGTGGAAATCTCGGTTCGACTAATGCGATGAGAGTTTTAGGACTACCACTCGGTTTGTTAGTTCAAATTCTTGATATCGCAAAGGGTGTTGCTGCTGTTTTAATTGTCCCTTACATTTTTTACACCCAATTACCTTTCCCAAACGCAACCGGATTTGAAGACATTACCTTGGTAAAAATTATTGCCGGAGTAAGTGCTGTTTTAGGTCATACATTCTCGGTTTTTGTTGATTTCAAAGGTGGCAAAGGGATTAACACAGCATTAGGTATGTTAATTACAATTGCACCTGTTGATACTTTAATCAGTGTCGGAGTTTTTGTTTTAATTTTGTTATCCTCAGGATATGTAAGTCTTGGCTCTATTGTTGCGGCTGCTTTTTTCCCGTTAAGTATGTTCACAAGGGAAAATATTTTCCACGCTGATATTTACGGTTATAATACATTAATATTCTTTGTAATAGGAGTTTCATTGTTATTAATATTTAATCACAGATCAAATATAAAAAGATTGTTATATGGAAATGAAAACAGATTTGATAAACTATGGAAGATACGATGGATAAAAATAAAAACTCCACTTAAATAATTCATTATGAAAATATCCGTTTTAGGAGCAGGGGGCTGGGGAACTGCTCTGGCTATTCTCCTGAATTCAAACGGACATAATGTAACCCTTTGGGAGTTTAATCCTGATTACACCCGCACATTAATAACTCACAGAGAAAATTTTTATTACCTGCCAAATATTAAAATTCCAAAAGAAATTGAAATAACTAATGATTTATTATATGCTGCAGAAGGAAAAGAAATGCTTGTTATTTCTACACCTACACAGTATATTAGATCAAGTTTAACTCCACTTAAGAATGTTGATTTAAAAAATTCCATTATTACAAGTGTATCAAAAGGAATAGAAATTGATACATTAAAACTTGTAAATGAAATTATTGCTGAAGTATTAATTAATTCAGATAAGGACAAAATCTCCTGTTTAAGCGGACCTTCACACGCTGAAGAAGTTGCCAAGAAAGTTCCAACCGTAGTTGTCTGTGCAAACCGAAATCTTGAAACGGCAAAAATAATTCAAAAAGTTTTTTCTAATGAAACATTCAGAGTATATACTTCATCAGATGTTACGGGAGTTGAATTAGGAGGAGCATTAAAAAATGTAATTGCTATAGCGTCGGGAATTGCTGATGGTGCTGGCTTTGGGGATAATACTAAAGCCGCTATTATGACAAGAGGAATTAATGAAATTATGAATCTCGGAGTTAAACTCGGAGCAAGGAAAGAAACATTTTTCGGTTTATCAGGAATTGGTGATTTGATAGTAACCTGTTCATCTAAACATTCAAGAAACAGATTTGTCGGTGAACAGATAGGTAAAGGAAAGAAATTAAAATCAATTTTGGAAGAGATGAAGATGGTGGCAGAAGGCGTATCTACAGCAAAATCTGTATATCAGTTATCTAAAAAGATAAACATAGAAGTGCCAATTTGCCTTGAAGTATATAAAATATTATTTGAAGATAAAGACCCGCTTGAAGCGACGAATGATTTAATGATAAGAACGTTAAAGGAAGAATAAAAAAAGGAACTTTTGGGAGAAATACACAGTTTATTAAATTGTAAATTAAATTAATTTTTAGTAACTTACACTACTTCGTTCTTATTTATTATTTCACACCGAAAATAAATTACAAATACTTCAAAATTAGTATTGAATTTTCAAAAAAATTTAGTTATATTTGTAATTCTTTGAATAAGATAACGTTCTTTCACAAACAAATAACACTATAAACACGAATTTATAGTGTGCATAAACTTTGAACAGTAAAACCTTGTAGACAGGAAATCAAAACTTCAAAAGTTTAATTACTATGGAGAGTTTGATCCTGGCTCAGGACGAACGCTGGCGGCGTGCTTAATACATGCAAGTCAACTTGAAGTTCGGTAGCAATATTGAACGGATGGTGGCGCACGGGTGCGTAACGCGTAGGTAATCTGCCCTAAGGCCTGACATAACTCCGGGAAACCGGGGCTAATATCAGATGATGCAGCGGCATCTCATGATGACAGTTGTTAAAGCTTCGGCACCTTAGGATGAGCCTGCGTCCCATTAGGTAGTTGGTAGGGTAATGGCCTACCAAGCCCGCGATGGGTAGCTGGTCTGAGAGGACGATCAGCCACACTGGAACTGAGAC
>DOWN01000010.1 GCA_003519545.1 Bacteroidota bacterium | reverse complement strand
GTTTAGTACGCAAAACCCTTTCGTTTTCAAAAAAAGAGTATATGTTAAACTTACATTTTAAACTTTGGGCATACTTTTATAATCTCGAACACACATAGAGCATCAACTATAGATTTCCACTACCGTTTACGTTAATAAACTTGTCATAATCTTTTGGAATTAATAAGCCAAACTTTTCACAAAGGAGTTGTATATCATGGTAATCAATTTCATCAACTTCATAACCTGTATGAAATTTGACCAAATCTTGTAGGGCTATACATTTTACCTCAATTCCATTTATCTTTCCAATGCCCAAAAAATTATCCTTTTGATAAGTAATTCCATAAATACAATTGCCATGGTCGTCAAATAAAAATGAATGAACATCTATTTTATTTCCAACACTATCTGCCATAACAAAATTATAGTCTTTTGAATCATCTCTTGGAAAATCAATAAACCCCTGCTTGGACAATATACTTTTAAATTTTGGAACGTCATTATGGTCAATGGCAATATCTAAGTCTTCATGTTTTCGTGTTTGCTCTCCCAACAAGGCATCAACTGCCCAACCACCATCAATAATGATTTCAATATTGTAACGATTAAGCAATTCGTATATTTCAATAACTTTTTCTGCTTCCATAATTAATTAATAATTGGTTATCATGAACGATAACCCTCAAATATGTAAAAGTTTTATCATATTTCCTGTATTGTTAATTAATGAATTTTTGTTTTTTATTTACTTTAAAGTTTCTTTATCTTGGTTGCACCTAACGTTGAGAATATACGTAGTGAGACCGTTTAGGGAGCATTATCCGCTTATACATTGTTAGCGGTTTGGCCTTCGTTTTATCATTCTGTTTGGGTAAATAATCAACTGAATGAAATTAAATTCTAAGTTATCAAATGATATTTTTTCGTTAGGTGAAATTTTTAAGAACAGATTTGGATACCACCTTAAATTGGTTCTCAATATCCAAGGTTGAATTCTGTTGGGTCTAATATCCCAACCAAATGTGAGCCCATACCCTAATTTTTTATCATTAATATCAAAAGCCCTTTGGCTTTCAAAATCTTCTTTAAAGGATAAATTTTCGTAACTAATTGTTGGGCCAACAAAAGGAACAAAACCGTGATAATCAAAAAGATTTTTTGTAACCTCAAATAAAAACGATTTTCTATTCAATTGCTGAATAGTGCCATACGTGTCGGTTGATGAACTATATCCTCTATATCCAATAGCTGAATTTATATCGGGTTTGTGAATATAATAACCAAGCGTAAAATCGGGCATAATAGAGGTACTATATTTACCAATATAAGGGCGATTAACTTTGTTGTAGCTGCTTTTATTTAACCAAAATGCAGATGAAATACCAGCACCTAAATAAAAGCCGTTTAATCTTCCCTTAGCAGCGAGGATATCGGTTACTTCTTTAGTTCTGCCTGATTCCCAATTCTTTTCAGCACTCAATGTAGTTTCTAGCATATATCTGTATGATAGTGTTGCATAAACTGGTGGAGTGTTTATTTTTTCTTTTTGAGTGCGAGATATATAATAATCCTTTTCGTTTTGATGGTTCCAAGCAACACCAAGTTCAATTAAATGATTTTTAGAATTAAAGGTAAGGCCTCCAAGTAAGGGAAAGTTGGTGTGGTTCAATTCTGGTCCGCTAGGATATTGAAAATTGTTGTTTAGTTGCTCAAAATAAAATGGTGCTAATGAAGTCCCTATGTATGGTCTAATTTTATTGTTTTCAATTCGTAGCGGATAATATTTAAAAACAGTCTCTACTCCTCTAAGAGCGGTAACCTCCTGATTGTTCTTTTTGAGTGTTGAAGAAGATACAGGAATGGCAATATAGAAATCTGCGTGACCCCAAAAATGCGTACCACCAATTAAGAATCTTGGTGAGTAGTTGCTGTTCAAGTTTAAGGATTGTGTATTTCCTTGCTGGTCAAGATATTTGGTTGAACCACCAAAATTAGACTGAAAATCTAGACCAAGATTGAACTGGGCAAATCTGTGTCTAGTTTGCTTCTCGGTATATACCTGCGAATAGCATAAATTCGCTATTCCAACCAAACCTAAAATTGTTAAAATTCTTATCATATTTTACTTCTTTTGTTGACCGCTAACGGTTCGGGTATTAGCGATGTGGCGGACTTTCAGCACGAAAGCTCAACACGAAGCACCAAAGTTGAATTTAAAATAAATGTTTAATCGAAGCACGTCAGCCGCCATATAGCTAATACCTTGTTAGCGGTTCGTGCTTCTCAAAGCAAAGTAAAATGAAGTTATTAAAAAACGAAAAAACAGAAACGCACCACGAAATTGAAGTTGAATACTCTTTTTTATGGATTAAATGGAGAGTTAAATACAGACAAGTTGATAGTAATATTTTTAGGTTTAAATCACCTAATAATTATTACCCAACTGGATTGTCAGAATATATTGATGTAAAAGATTTGTTTAAGGTGTCGGTTTAGCATGACCGCTAACTTATTTATATCCGCCCTTTTCGCGTTTTTTGTCGTACTTTTCGGTAAAAAGAGCGTCGAGGGGGCTACGGATAGCTGTATGGTTCGCTGGCTTACGTGTGTTTAACGCAATGTCGTTTTGATATCGCAATGCCCTAACAGTTCTTGGATCAGACGTACATCCGTACCAGACTCCAGTAAGGGGGGGAGAGAGCTATGCAATAGCATACAGGAACAT
>DOWN01000140.1:3234-3435 GCA_003519545.1 Bacteroidota bacterium | reverse complement strand
GAAGTTACCTAACGGAGATTATACAATTTGTGTATATGCAAAAGAAACCGGTAGTAATGAAGAGATTGGTAATGATTGTCTTGAACATTCTGTTGAGGTTGATCAGGAAAGCGAAATTACACTTCTAACGCCTGAAAATAATTCATCAATTGAACCTGATGAACCTATAGTTTTCAGCTGGATGGATCCTTCATCAAAAGG
>DOWN01000140.1:273-3086 GCA_003519545.1 Bacteroidota bacterium | reverse complement strand
TTAAAGGTGACGAATCCCCGGAAAACGCAATGCTGAAAAATAAAGCATTTTTCGAAATGGAAGATTTAAGGACTACAACACTTCAATATCCTTCATCTGCTCCGAAGTTTGTAGAAGGTAAGAAGTATGCGTGGCAGATAAATATTGGGGAAAATTTAAGTCAATTATTTTTAGTTACTTTAAAGGATGAATATGAACATGTAAGACATGATTTAAATCCTCATATGTCTGAGTCAGAAATTGATGAGTACATCAGGAAATTAAAAAAAGAAAAACAAAATGTTATTCTCCCAAATATTCTTAGAACCGTTTCACGAACCATAAATCAACCTTGTCAAAATGGTGGATTTGAATTAGGTGATTTTAGTAATTGGGACGGTGGATTGTGGGGAACTACATTTGGAGGTTTACCAATTGGAATTGGCTTAAATTTGAATAATTCTGGATATATATCACCATCATATTCAGGATCTATTCAATCAGATAATTATTGGGGTAGACATGTAATACTTCCTGATGGAAATTGGGAAACAAGTGGTGGATTTGATCCCATACTTTCACAATTAACAACTCCATTTAATCTATCTGTAGTTTCTCCTAATGGCGGTAATTTTTCACTCCGTCTTGGTAATCCTTATCGATTTAAAGGAAGTGAGAGTATTAGTCAAACTTTTTTAGTATCTTCGCAAAATTTTTCTTTTAGTTATGCATTTGTTTTACAAGAAAGTCATTCAAACTGCCAAAATGGTACTTGCATGGTTAATGGAAGTGAATCATTTTTCTTAGTTAGAATTTTAGATAATAATCAAAATGAGATTTATCGTCTAGAAGAAGTTGGCTTTGCCAATAATCCTTTTATTTCATTTAGCAGTTTACCAAGTAGCAATTTTCAATTTAAAGGTCAAAATTTTTATATTTCACAAAAAGTATTCTATAGAGATTGGTCGTGCGTAAATGTTCTTTTGCCTCCCGATGTAATAGGTGAAAATGTAACTGTCGAATTTATTACTGCAGATTGCAATGCATCGGGTCATTGGGGTTATGCTTATATTGATAATGTTTGTCAAGGATGTACAGGGACTGGAAATAATAATGGATTTAACGGAATAAATTCTGTTTCTACAAATTGTGTTCCATTGCAGGTATGTGGAGCTTATCAGCCACCTGTACTAAATGGGGTTACAGGAACTTTACAAAATGTAACATTACAGTTATATCGTAATGGAAGTCCTGTTACAACATATGGACCTTTTACACCTACAATTAATGCATCGAATAATACATATTGTTTTAATTTAAGCTCTTCTGATTTCCCAAGCCCTCCAAATCCGGATGGATTTGATGTTGTAACAACTGCAAATTTCTCTTTAAATGGAGGCACGGTTCCAGTTTCATCTGGTTCTTTGTCCGGAACAGTACCCGGACAAAACAATGATTTTTTTGTTAATTGTTTAAATCCTTGTGATTCCTTTAAGGCATCAGTTGATATAAATTCAGATCTATGTTGTGTAAAACTGAATTTAAATCAACCTGCAAGTTTTGCAAATCTAAAAAACATCGTACTGACGCCTATAAGTGGTAGTTTCGTAACACCTATTACAAATTTCAATTCTTTATATAGTAGTAACCTAAGTATAAGCACTGTTTCTTCATCAAATATTACTATTAGTCCAAAAATTCCAAATCCGAATATAATTGTCCCGGCTAACGGAAGTTTTACAAATTTATTTAATATATGTATTACCCCCGGACCAAATAATAATTCTAAAATAGCTGTTACCTGGAGCGATTTACAAAATAATGTAATCTGTAAAGATACTATTGTAGTGAATTGTGTTAAAGCCTGTATAAAAAAGGATTCATTAAGTATAGTTTGTAAAAATGGAGGTGGGTTTAATGTAAAGCATTATTTTAAAAATATAGCATCTTTTCCTATTTCAGGAGTAGAGGTTGTAAATATAAATCCTCCGGGACCAATAGTTAATCCAAATTCATTTTCCTTTAGCCCGAATATACCCAATGATGGAACAACTCAAGGTGTCTATTCTTTTGATATTTCAAACGTTGGATCAAATAAGACAGTTTGTTTAGCATTAAAGTATAAAAGTCCTGATACTTGCTGTTATTGTTTTGATACATTATGCATAAACATACCCGCTTGTGAATGTGATACCACAACTCTCAAGGCATATATCAGAAATGGTAACACTGGTTCATGTTGTTATGATTTGATATTAAAGAATATAAATGTAACGGATTTTGATAGGGTAGACGTTACCTCTATCACACCGGGAGTTTATTTTACAACTGCAAATTTAAATTCAGGTTGGTTAGGTGGTTTAGATTATTCTAATCCGACCAATATTGCCATTTATAATGATCCATTTACAAGCAAAATTCCAGTTGGAAATAACTTAAATCCTCTAAGATTCTGTTTATCCGGTTATTCGACGAATCAACAAACAATCGTTGTAAAATGGATTAGAAATAATAATGTTGCGTGTACTGATACCATTAATCTAAATTGTTTACCACCTCCCCCACCGTCACAATGTGTAAATATTTCTGATGAAAGTATAATTTGTAACCCAAATAACACTATTACTTATAAATTTAGAATTACCAATTATTCTTCGTCACCATCATTTGTAATTAGGACTGCTAAACTAACTTTTACCACACCTTCAATACCTGACATAACTATAACAAATGATGCCTCAGGTCTTTTAAGTATAATGAATGGTGGGACATCAGATGTTATAACTGTTACTATTCCTATTTCTAATGGTCAATTTTGTTTTCAAATAGGTGCT
>DOWN01000140.1:0-128 GCA_003519545.1 Bacteroidota bacterium | reverse complement strand
CAATTTTGTTTTCAAATAGGTGCTTATGATGGTGTATATCCTACGTTTCAGTATTGTTGTATTTCAGAACCCATTTGCAGAACTGCGAATTGCAATCAAAATTGTTCTTGTGATACTGGTTGGGACTT
>DOWN01000220.1:4268-4699 GCA_003519545.1 Bacteroidota bacterium | reverse complement strand
GAATCAAATACGATTAATGTTAATCTTGATATTGATTGTTATTTACAAGTAATTGAGAATTTGGTTTCAAATGCCGTAAAATATACTCCCAAAAACAGAAATGTTTTTTTAAACATTAAACAGTCTGAGGATAAAGTTATAATTTCTATAAAAGATGAGGGTGAAGGAATTAAAAAAGAAGATTTAAAAAAACTTTTTAATAAATATCAAAGATTAAGTTCAGTGCCGACCGGAGGAGAATCATCTAATGGGCTTGGACTATCAATTGCAAAAAGTTTTACAGAAGGAATGGGTGGAAAAATATCGTGTGAAAGTGAGTTTGGAAAAGGGGCAGAGTTTATATTGGAATTTCCAGTTAAAAAATAAAAAATGAACCGGAGTTTTCACTCCGGTTCAAAATAAAATAATTATTTAATAAGCATCATTTTCTT
>DOWN01000220.1:0-4149 GCA_003519545.1 Bacteroidota bacterium | reverse complement strand
TTATTTAATAAGCATCATTTTCTTAACTTCATTAAAATTACCTGAAGTTAATTTATAGAAATAAATTCCGCTTCCAAGTTTACCCGCATTGAAATCATAAGTATAACTTCCTGAATTTAATTCATTATTGACAAGAGTTGCAACTTCCCTTCCCAATGCATCAAAAACCTTTAATGAAACAAATCCTTTTACAGGAATTGAGAAATTAATTTTAGTTGAAGGATTAAATGGATTAGGATAGTTTTGTGACAAAGTATAATCTCCCGCAAGTGAACTATTGTTAGTAATATCAGTCGGAGTTACGTTTGATCCGTCATACCAAAGATTATTGGAAGAAAATCTGCTGAAAGCAACACCACCACCAAACGATGCCGCACCGGTTCTGAAACCTGCAACATCAGGCATTGGAGTCAATCCGCAGTCATTACCGGGATTAACAATTGTTTTACCTGAAAAAGCAGAAGTAATGTTTGTTGATGACATATAGACTACCGTATCATAAGTCGCAGATTGAGATACAAAGGAAATTCTCCAAGCACCTTGTCTTTGTTGACAGTCTATTCTTGGTCTTTCTTCATTATTATCAAACGCAGCGATATCAGGTCCTTGAGTCCAGTTTATACCCATTGCATGATCAGAATATTGATAACGGATATTTCCGGCACCAACACCAAAAGTTTCTCTGTAGATAACAGCCATTTGGTTGTTTTGTCTGTTAACTGCTAGTTCGCCCTGGTCTTCAGGATTTGCTGTTCCAATATTATATTGTGACCAAGCAGTTGAAGTGCCTAAATTACCTAATGCAATTCTCATTAATCTCAAATTTGCATTAGTTACTGTTAAATCATTTGCTAATAATACATAAAGAGAATCTGAAGAAACGTATGCATTATAGTTAACACTTAAATAATAATCATTAAATGTATTTCTTGTAGTATCATCTTCCCAAGTAAAACCCCAATCGGTTGTCCATGAAAAAGCTGCCTGATTTCCAGCACCTGTTCCGGAATTAACTCTTTGATAAGATACATACCAGTAAGTCGCACCGGCTGAATAATTCCAACCGTCAGAAATTATTGAAGGATTTTTCCAACCATTACCGGCATCTTTTGGTTTTATTACTGCAATTCTTGCTCCGGTTCCGTCACCTCTCATAGAAACCCAATATAAATCAGCATCATTTTCATTTGCATCAGGACTTACAGTTACAGCAAAACCTAATCTGAAAGTATTTGCAGAATCTGTGACTGAAAAATCGAATGCCTGAATCATTGTTCCGGCACCGGCAACTAATGCCTGGATTTGTGTCCAGTTAACACCTTCGTTTGTAGATCTGAAAATTTTTAAAGAATCTCTGTCACCTGTAATAAAGCCGAGATATTTAACACCACTTGAATCAACTTCTAAATCAATAACTCTTTGGTTCACACCACTTCCCTGGAAAATTGATCTAGGAAATACGTTAATATCCCCTGCTCCCCAATCGCCTTGCATAAACGGAGCGGTTTTCATTCCATCCTGATGAGCAACAGTCAGTCTGTTAAAAGACTCAACTGAATTTCTGATTTTCTCAGGATATTGATTAGCAAATTGTTGAGTTAATTGTTTGTGAAGTACATCATTTCCATTTTTTTTGGCTTCATAAATTTGTTTTTTTAATTGAGCCAATGGTGAATTGTCCAAAACAGTTTGTTCCGGATTTTCTTCTCTGTTAATTTGATCACTTGATTGTGAATACGAGTTAGTAACACCCGCTAAAAGAATAATCAAAGTTAAGGTAGTAAATAGTGCTTTCATTCTTTTCTCCTTTTTTTTAAGAATAATAAAAAATAGAGAAAAATTTATTAAATTTATATGCGTAAATGCATATTAATTAAAACACTTAGACTGTGATTTATAAAAAATTATTTAAGCACTATCATCTTTTTTGAATCGGTATAATTACCGGAAATTAGCCGGTAATAATAAACTCCGCTTGGTAAATTCTTTGATTCAAATCTCGTTTCATAAATTCTCGGATTTTTAATTCCGTCTGCCAATTCTTCTATAGTTTTACCTGTTATATCAAATACAATCAGTTTCACTTCTGATTTATTTTTTATTTCATATTTTATCTTCGTTTCAGGATTAAAAGGGTTAGGATAGTTCTGATGTAATATAAAATTTTCAGGTACGATTGTATTGTTTACCTGAATATTAACCGTTCCAAATTGTTTATAATTTGTATAATGAAATTCTCCCGCTTGACCTGTTGGAGTCCATTTTCCCAATGGTGTTAAAATACTTATTTTATTATCATTATCAGGATATCCAAACTTCGCCATTAAAAAAGATAGTGAATCAAAATATTGAAAATAAATTTTGTTAAATGAAAACAAATTATTTCTTTTAAAAATATGGACTTCCGTACCACTGATTGGATTTCCAATCGGAGGATTTATTGGTTTAATATTAGGATATAATACTGTAAAATTATCATCAATCCATCCTGTATCAACTCCTAAGTTTGGAGAAGAAAATAAATTCTCCGTCGTCCACCACATTGTAGTAAAAACATTTTCTCCGGGCTGTCCTGAATGTTTTATAACTCCAAGGCTGCCACTGCCATTACCTATTCCTGCTGTGGTGATTTCCGGATACCCGTCTGCGTCATAATCTTTCATAAAACCAAATCCCGCACAAAGTGGAGCATTCGGAATAAATTCTTTCACACTATATCCACCCCATGCAGATGGTGTACCACCTGTTGAATCAAGATATTCTATAAAGTTAGTTTCCCATTGCGATGCTCCAAGTAATATTTCATCTTTTCCATCTCTGTCTATATCTCCGGGACATGTAAAATACACATAACCGGGTGTTTGGCAATACATCTGTTGAACAAACTCATAGAATAAACTTGATTTCTGTTTAAACCTATATCTGCTAATATAAGTTGAGGTTTCTCCGGGAACATATCCGACCCAAACTTCCGGTTTTTCTTCACCATTAATATATACTGAATCTTTTAAATATAAATTTCGAACTGCGTGATAACTATATGCTGCCCTGTAAAACTTATAAACTCCGGGTCCTTGACACTCATACATTCCTTCATATAATGCATTGGGATTTACAAGTGATGGACCTGTTGATAAAAATTCTTTCTTTCCGTTTCTGTCAAAATCAAATATCTCTTTCTGGTGATTCCATGCTCCTATCTGTGATATAGTATCCCAGTCTATTCTATACGTTGTCGGGGTTACATTCTCAAATATCACTATCCTCGTTGGTTTATATAATGGTATGGAATCTGATACAGGATAAAATGTATATATCATTTCTATCTTTCCGTCATTATCTATATCTCCTATCGTACTTCCTCTGTGTGCCTGTCCTGATCTCCAACTCTCCCACATCCTTGTAAATGATATTGCTGATGCATCATATTGAAATACTCGTGAATCATCTAAGATATTCCTCAATGGTACTTTACCTGTCATTTCTTCTGAGCTGTTCATTCGGTGGGATGTTAATATGCTTTCTGTATTATCTGTATTTATTATTTTTATATCACTCATCTTGCTATATGCAAAGTGATCTTTTTCTATACTCTCTATTTGGTTTATTCCATCGGGATATTCATATTGCTTCATAACGGACATTGTTCCGTTTGCGTTGTTTTTATATATCACAAGGGTTTTATAAATATCATAATAAACTGCTACATCTTCAAAATCATCTTCATAGTTAAACCTGCCGAATACTATCGTATCTTTCATCTGTCTGTTCATCTGAAGTTTATCTATCTTCCCACGCTTTATTATTAATCCTATATCGGAAGGTTTTATAGTCTGTGGAATACCTGCTTCTGTTTTTGTCTGTGCGGAAGTCTCAAAAAAAGGTAATATGAGAATTAAAACAAATACGGGCAAAACAAAAATATTTTTTGAATATCCAAAAATATTTAAAATAGCGGTTTGTCTCATCATTATTATTGGCTTTAAGTTTATTAACCGGTATAATTTTATCGTTAGGCGATTTTATTTATTTTAGTTTTTAATTTTATATTATACTTTGCTTATATTATAAATTAAATTCCTTGCTAATTACTCTTTCATAAACATTTTATTCATAATCAAAAATAATAATTTTATAACTAACTTATCC
>DOWN01000244.1:461-9324 GCA_003519545.1 Bacteroidota bacterium | reverse complement strand
AATGCAATTTCGTTTTGTACCGCAGTCATTTTGATTTCAGTCGGTAATTTCATCGTTCATACTTTTGTCTTTAATATAAAAGGAAAAACTTTTTATAATCCGGGTATGATTACTTCAATAATCTTTTTTTTACCTCTATCAGTTTATTACTTTTATTTTATCATAACCAAATTCAACACTTCACCCACTGAAATTATTGCAGGTATATTAACAGGTATATTCTTTAATATTTTTGGAATTATAAAACCAATCCAATGGTTAAAAAATAAAAACACAAAATATATTTTCGAAAGAAGACAATTACGTCCTCAAGACAGATAAAAACAACTCCTAATACAAAAATTTAACCCAGCTGTCCAAAACTAATTTTATTTTTTTGTCGAGTTATATTCGTAACTGAATTTTCAGTTATTATTTGTGTAATTCGCCTTATTCGTGGTAACCTGTCCCGCTCAGCGGGATTCGTGGTGAAGTTTTTATTCGTTTTGGACGGATGTAAAATTTAACCGCATTTATAAATTGAAACACTCAATTATTAAAAGTATTTTACACAAATCCAATTAAATTTCACAATAAACAATTATGAAGTATAACATTGAAAATCCTGAATTAAAGGAAACAAGACAAGGTTTTGCAGATGCATTGGTTGAACTCGGAAAAGAAAATCCAAACGTTGTTGTCTTAGGTGGTGACGTTACAGGTTCCGTAAAAACAAATTTTTTCAGAGATGCTTATCCCGACAGATTTTTTTCAGTCGGTATAGCCGAGCAGGATATGATGGGCGTGGCTGCAGGTTTAGCACTTGTTGGCAAAATTCCGTTCGCATCTACTTACGGTGAATTTGCTACCGGAAGACCTTTTGATCAAATCAGACAATCCATCGCATATTCAGAAATGAATGTAAAAATCTGTGCTTCACACTGTGGAATTTCTGTTGGGCCTGACGGAGCAACTCACCAGTCACTTGAAGATGTCGGTATTATGCGAATTCTTCCGCATATGACTGTAGTAACTCCTTGCGATTATGATCAGACTTATAAAGCAGTGAAAAAATGTGTGGAGTATGAAAAACCTTTCTACATAAGATTTTACAGAGACAAAACTCCTAACTTCACAGGAATGGATGCGAAGTTTGAATTTGGAAAAGCAGATTTATTAATTGACGGAACTGATGTAACTTTAATTGCAAACGGTTTGCTCGTTTGGGAAGCAATTATCGCTACTGAAAATCTTAAAAAAGATGGTATCTCTGCGAGAGTAGTAAATATGCATACAATTAAACCAATAGATGTTGATATGATTGTCAAATGTGCTAAAGATACAGGATTAGTTATCACTTGCGAAGATCACCAGAAACAAAGCGGTTTATACGGTGCCGTAGCAGAAGTGCTCTCTCTTCACTATCCGACTCAGATGGATTACGTTGCTGTTGAAGATACTTTTGGGGAATCAGGAACAATGCAGCAACTTATGAGCAAATATAAAATTGACCACGTTGAAATTGAAAGAAAAGTAAAAGCAAGATTAAAATCCAAATAGAAACAAATTAAAAATATTTAGCGTAACTATTTATATACACAGATAAAATTTAAAACTTTAAAGCATTATGGAATTGAGCGTAACACATAAATCATCTAACAAATCTAAAATAATTATTGGTATTATAGCCGCATTGACTTTAGCTTCCGGAGTATTAATAGGGAAATATTATTTTGGTAACAATCCACAGATAAACAATTTCACTACAATTGCTGACAAACAGGAATCTCAACAGCAAATTTCAAACGACAGACAAACTGCTATTACAAGAGCAATCGGAAAAGTTGAAAATGCAATTGTCGGTATTAACGTAGAAGAAGTAAGAGAAGTCAGAAATCCATTTTTTGATGATCCTTTTTTCAGACAATTTTTTGGAAATCAAGGAAATCAAAAACAGGTTGTTCGCGGATTAGGTTCCGGATTTATTATTTCTCCCGACGGATATATTATAACCAATGATCACGTTGCAGGTAATGCAACTAAAATTTCCGTTACTTTGACCACAGGTGAAACCGTTCAGGCGAAACTTATAGGTAATGACCCAACAACTGATATTGCATTATTAAAAATAGACAAAGAAAATCTTCCTTTTATTCCTTTCGGAAATTCAGATAATATTCTAATTGGTGAATGGGTAATTGCATTGGGAAATCCTTTCGGTTTATTTGAAATCAACGATAAACCAACTGTAACAGTGGGTGTTGTAAGTGCTACAGATATGAAAGTTCAGGCGGATGGAAACCGTGTTTATAAAAATATGATTCAAACAGATGCATCTATTAATTCCGGAAATTCAGGAGGTCCTTTGATTGATACTGATGGAAATGTAATTGGAATGAACACGATTATTTATACAGGCGGACAGTTCAGCAGCGGAAGCATCGGTGTTGGATTTTCAATTGCAATAAACAGAGTTAAAAAAATTGTTGATGAACTAAAATCCAAAGGTAAAATAGAAAGAAATTTTAATGTAGGTTTTAATATACAAGGTATCGATGATAACATCGCAAAATATTTAGGACTGAAAGATAATAACGGTGTAGTTGTTACACAGGTATTGAGAGGAAGTATTTCAGATAAAGCAGGTTTAAAAGTTGAAGATGTTATAACTGAAGTTAACGGAATAAAAATTCGAAATCAGCAGGATATAGTTTATGAAATTAATGATATGAGAGTCGGTGAAAAAGTAATTATGAAAATTTTAAGAAATAATTCAGAAGAAAAAATTGAGATGATACTGGAGCCGGCTAACTGATATGGCTTATACGAAAGTAACTCCGGAAATTTTATCTTCACTTAAAAAAATCACAGGTGATGAATTCGTTATTAATGACGAATATAATTTAGAAATATATTCAAAAGATTATACTGAAGATTTCAGGTTTCCTCCTGAAGTTATTGTTAAACCTGAAACTCCTGAACATATAAGTGAAATTATCAAACTCGCAAATCAATTTAAAATTCCTGTATATCCGAGAGGTGGTGGCACAGGGCTTTCAGGCGGTGCTTTACCAGTTTTAGGCGGCATATGTCTTTCAATGGAAAGGTTCAATAAAATTCTTGAACTTGATGAATTGAATTTTCAGGCAATAGTTCAGCCGGGAGTTATCACTGAAGTTTTTCAAATGGAATGCGAGAAAAAAAATATGTATTATCCTCCTGACCCTGCAAGCAGAGGGAGTTGTACACTCGGAGGAAATCTTGCTGAATGTGCCGGCGGTCCCAGAGCAGTGAAATATGGAGTAACAAAAGATTATATTTTAGGAATAGAATTTGTTTCTCCAACAGGTGAAATTATAAATACCGGTGCGAGAACAATAAAAAATGTAACGGGATATAATTTAACTCAGTTAATAATAGGAAGTGAAGGCACACTTGGTGTAATTACAAAAATAATTTTTAAACTCCTCCCAAAACCAAAACACAAAAAAGTTTTGCTTGCGGCTTATGATTCTATTCAGGATTGCACAGCATCAGTAGCGGCAATTTTCCAATCAGGAATTATCCCATCCGCTCTTGAGTTTATGGAAAAATCCGCTATTAAAGCAGCAGAAGATCAGCTAAGTAAAGTTTTTCCGAATAATCAGGCAGCGGCTCAGTTATTAATTGAAGTTGATGGAAATTATGAAGATCAGTTAAATAATGATATTGAAACAATAGCCGGCGTTCTCGAAAAATTTAATGTAATTGACATTGTACTTGCTGAAGATAATCAGAGAATGGCTGAGATATGGGCTTTGAGAAGATGTATAGGTGAAGCAGTTAAATCCATTTCAGCATATAAAGAAGAAGATACCGTAGTTCCAAGAGCAAAAATTCCCGAGTTAGTTGCAGGAGTTAAAGAAATTTGTGAAAGATACGGAATCACTTCAATCTGTTACGGACATGCAGGAGACGGTAATGTTCACGTTAATATCCTTAAAGGAAATGCATCTGAAGAAGTTTGGAAAAATGAACTTGAGCCGGCGATTGAAGAAATTTTTAAATTAACAGTTTCATTAGGCGGAACTATATCAGGTGAACATGGAATCGGATATTCACAAAAAAATTATCTACCGATAGCGATGAAAGAAAATGAACTTAATCTGATGAAACAAATAAAATCAACTTTTGATCCGGAAAATATTCTCAATCCCGAAAAAATTTTTATCTGACACTTTCCAATTAAACTTATGATTTCCTCAGAAACACAAATCAGGGTTTTATATGCTCATACCGATACTATGGGTGTGGTAAGTAATGTCAGGTATCTTGAATATTTCGAAGCCGGAAGAAACGAACTTTTAAGAAAAATTGGATTTCCATATCCGGAGATGGAAAAAGAAAATATCGCTTTGCCCGTAATCGAGGCAAATATAAAATATATTTCAACCGCAAAATATGATGACATCATAACTATCAAATCAGAAATAAAAGATAAACCAACAGTTAAGATAAAAATTTTTTATGAACTTTCGGTTGATAAAAAAATCATAACAACAGGATATACAATTCATTCGTTTATAAATCTTTCAACATTTAAACCTTCCAGACCTCCTCAAAGATTATTGAATTTAATTAAAGATAAAACCTGATAATACATTGACGGATAAAATTCAATATATTGAAATTGATAAACTGATTTTGATGGCTTTGCAAGAAGACATTAAAAACGGAGATATTACATCCGAAAATTTAATTTCAAAAAATCATAAATCGAATGCAATTCTTTTGCTAAAAGAAGATGCCGTCATTTCAGGATTGGAAATTTTCAAAAGGGTTTTTTATTTACTTGATAAAAAAATAAAAATAAAATTTGAAGCAAAAGACGGAAGATTTTATAAAAAAGGTAAAATACTTGCTAAGATTTCAGGAAACACGATTAATATTTTAAAAGGTGAGAGAACGTCACTTAACATAATTCAAAGAATGAGCGGGATTGCAACGAATGTTTATAATTCAGTAAATAAATTGAATAACAAATCTATAAAGATATTAGACACGAGAAAAACAACTCCAAACTTCAGAATTTTTGAAAAACTTGCAGTTAAACAAGGTGGAGGAGAAAATCACCGATTTGGACTTTATGATATGATGCTTATAAAAGATAACCATATTGAAGCAGCAGGGGGTATCTTAAACGTATTAGATAAATTAAAAAAAATCAGAAAAAATTTGAAATGCGAAACTGAACTTGAAGTTAAGAATTTAAATGAATTAAAAATTGCAATAGAAAACGGAAAGGGAATTATTAACAGGATTATGTTGGATAATTTTAAAATTGAGGATATAAAAAAAGCAGTTATATTAATTAACAAAAGATTTAAAATAGAAATATCAGGCGGTATAAATATTTCTAACATATCAAAATATTCAAAAATCAAAGGAATTGATTACATTTCCTCAGGATCTCTTACACATTCAAGTAAATCAACTGATATTGCATTAGATTTTATATCTTGAATAAAAACGACTTTTGAAGTAAATTTATATACTTTTTAAAAACTAAAATAAAAATCTATGCCGGGTGTAAACAACAAATTTGCATTTCTAATCGCATTAGTCATTTCTGTTGGAGTTATCTTAGCATGTAACAAATCTAAAGATACATCTTCCTCAGATGATACTAAAAAAGAAACAACATCAGAGAATAAATCTACTGATACAAAATCATCAGATACTAAGTCATCAGATGATACAAAAAGTTCTGATACAAAATCCAGTGGTAATACCGGTGGTGTAAGCGGAAAATTATATTTCTGCGAAGACTATAAAGGTAAAGAAATCGGGGTTAGCGACAGATTCACACCCGGTTGGCTTACTGTAATGGTAAAAACTGACGAACCTCTTGGAGTCGGAAAAGTTGAACTCAGATTAACAAAAGTTAAAGATGCTGACGGAAACAAAATAAGTGAAAAAATTATGGACACTGTTCCTTTTGACATCCAACCTGACTGGGATTATACTTATTTCCAGGATAAAGACAGATTAAGATTTTCTTCACCCGGCACATATAAAGTAACTTTACAGAAAACTGATGGAACTCCAATGCTAACTGGTGAAGTAGAAGTAGTATCTAAATAATTCTGAATTATTGAGATAAAAATTTTTTTAACTAATTAAAAACAAGGAGAATTAATGAACAAATTCAAATTCCTTTTCGTTCTTGCAATTTTTGCAACTTTATTTACACTCGGTAATACCGAAGTTAAAGCACAAAGCAGTCCTGTATTATACTTCTGTGAAGAGTATAGTTCAACACTTGGTGAAATCGGTATTAGTGACAGATTCACAACAGGATTTTTAACAGTAATGGTAAAAGCATCAAATCCATTAGGATTATCAGATGTTTCTATTCAGTTTGATAAATATAACTGCAGAACCAATACTTTTGAATATTATAAAAAATTCCCATATACTGTATCTCCTTCAATGGATTACGTGTATTTTGCTGGTGATGATTTAAGTTTTGACACTCCGGGAATTTACAGAGTATTTTTACTTGATGCTTCCAACAGAACAGTTGCAAGTTCACTTATAGAGATTATCTCTAAATAAGAAAAAATGACAAAAGGCAGGAATTTTCCTGCCTTTTAACTTTATACTAAATTATGAGAAAAAATTTACTCAATTTTAAAATTTTAGTATTTCTGTTTATTGTCATTTCCTCATTTACTTCAAACCAAACTTACTCTCAAACTCTATATTTCTGCGAAGGTGTTGATAAAGACGGATACGCAATTGAATCCGCGTCACTTTTCACAATTTCAAAAAGCGGCGGCTATTTATATTTTTTGTGCCGTATCCCGTGGGAGATAAGCACAAGAACTGTCTCTTACACAATTTACAAAGTTGATGATTACGGATATGAAACTTTTGTGGAAACATTATATCAGGATACAGAAAGAAACTGGACATGGTTTTGGAAAAAATATACTTTCTATAATTCAGGCACTTATAATGTTTATGTTTATGACGGTTCAAATAATCTACTGACATCCGGTACGGTTAATATAAGAATAAAAAACTGATTAAAATTATTTCAAAAAGATTTTATAAAAGTTATTCCGGTTTTACGGGATAACTTTTTTTATTTTATACAAAACAGATAAATGATTAGCAAAATAAAAAGTCTCTCTAAAGATACTTTGATTTACGGAACGGGAACGATGGTTGCCCGTTTCTTAAATTTTTTGCTTGTCCCATTTTATACTAATTTTATTCCACCTGCCGAATACGGGGTAATATCAAATATTTTTGCTTACATAGCAATACTAAATGTCTTTTTTTCATTAGGGCTTGAGTCGGGATTTTTCAGATTTTCAGCATTTCTTGAAGTTGGCGATAAAAAAGAAAATTTTTCAATTCCATTTTTTACAGTTGCGATTAATTCACTTTTACTTTCATCGCTTATCTTTTTCGTTCCGGGATTGTTCGCACCGATTTTTTCTGTCACTGAAGCAAATTATGATTTAATTAAATATACTGCATTAATATTATTTTTTGATGCAATTGTTCTCGTTCCGTTTGCAAATTTAAGGTTAAACAAAAAACCTGTAAAATTTTCTGTTATAAAAATCATTAATATTGTTGTTAATGTTTTGATGAATATTTTATTAATCGTAGTTTTTAAATTCGGAATTGAAGCGATATTGATAAGTAATCTTGTTGCGTCGGTAATTACATTCATTGTTTTACTTCCTGACATCATTCCGAATATTAAACTTAAATTCAACCGCAAACTTTTTGATGAATTAATAAAATTTTCGTTACCGTATATTCCCGCAGGTATTAGTGCTAATATAATTCAGGTAATCAACAGACCATTGATGTTATATCTCACTGATGAATCAACAACAGGTATATTTACTGCGAATTATAAACTTGGAATTATAATGATGATTTTTGTTACAATGTTTGATTTTGCATGGCGACCGTTTTTCCTGAATAACGCAAAAGATCCCGAAGCAAAAAAATTATTTTCAAAAGTGACGACAATATTTGTTGTAACGGGAAGTTTAATTTGTCTTGTTACATCAGTATTTTTAAACGATATAATTTTAATTTTCGGATCAAGTTATCGGACAGGACAATATATTGTTCCGGTTATACTTCTCGCTTATCTTTTTAATGGAATATATGTCAACTTGATGCCGGGAATTTATTTTAAAAAGAAAACTAAATATCTTCCTTATATCACAGGAGTCGCGGCTATTGCAAATGTAATTTGTAATTTATTACTGATTCCTCATTTTAATATGATGGGTGCCGCGATATCAACTTTGATAAGTTATATTATAATGGCTGTTTGTCTTTATTTTGTATCGCAGAAATATTATAAAATTGATTACGAAATAGGGAAGATTTTATTTTTAATTTTCTTTGTTTCGATATTAATTTCCGGATTTTATTATCTGGATATACATAATTTGTTTTTTAAATTACTGATAATCGTTATATTTGTCAGTTCGGTATTTATAGTTAAAATACTTAAATTTGATTCTTTGAAACAAATCTTTGTTCTTTCAAAAAAATGAATAAGTTGATGGTTATAACCGGACCGACCGGTTCGGGAAAAACAAAACTTTCACTGGAAATTGCCGAAAGAATAAATAACAGTGTTATTATTTCTGCTGATTCCCGTCAAATTTACAAATACATTCAGTTAGCGACTTGTTCCCCAAAAGAAGCAGACCTGAAAAAAATCAAACATTATTTTGTGAATGAATTAAACCCTGAAGAGGAATTCAACGCAGGTGAATTTGGAAAGCACGGAAGAGATTTAATTCAAAAATTATTTGATGACGGAAAATTTCCTGTCGTCTGTGGCGGAAGCGGGCTATAT
>DOWN01000244.1:0-378 GCA_003519545.1 Bacteroidota bacterium | reverse complement strand
CTGAGTGAATCATCCGATTCAGGAATAAGAAAAAATCTCTATGAAAAACTTAAAGATAAGGGAAATGAATTTTTATATAATGAACTGAAAGAAATTGATAAGATAGCAGCATCAAAATTAATTCCGCAGAATATACGAAGAATAATTAGAGCATTGGAAATTTATTATGTGACAGGTAAAAAATTTTCTGATTTGCAGAACGAAAAGTCAGATGTAAATTTTATTCCTGTTCAATATGGACTTTTAGCGGATAGAAAATTTTTATATGAAAATATAAATCGCAGAGTTGATGAAATGATTAAAGAAGGTTTAATTGAAGAAATTAAGGAACTTAAAGAAAAAGGATTTGATAAAATGAATTTAAATTCACTTGATACT
>DOWN01000134.1 GCA_003519545.1 Bacteroidota bacterium | reverse complement strand
ACAACAGGTGCGGTTGTTCCCGTATCAAGAGCTGTATTTGCATTTGATTGTAGGTTGTATATTTTATTATTATATATATTTGATGTTAAAAATGCTGAGCCTGAAGATTGAATGATTCCAAATATCTCATGTGATGAAGCAGTATCAGTATTGTGAACTAAGTTATGAATAGTATTTTCATAAATATTTAAAACAAGGGGTATAGATGCTGTTCCACCGGAATTAGCAAAAGCAATACCCATTAATTGAAATGAAGTACTGTTACCAATTCCATTTCCTTTCATATTAGTGATTAAATTATTTCTAATACTAATAAGTCTTCCACTCGAACCTGCAATTCGAATACCGTTATTTCTGTCATTTCTTTTTCTCCAGTAATTAGCATGAGAGACAGTGTTATTCCATATATAAACTGAATCATTTGTTGTCGTTGAAGATACAAATATCCAACCGTTATCATAAGCGGTACAAACAGTATCCCAAGGATTTGCTCCACCACCTATAATATTTGGAGACAAAGTACCAATATTTACATCACCACCTGTTGTAACAATACCATTTACAACTCCTAAAGTCACTGAAGCGGGAGCTGTGTTGGCAAAATTTGAAATTCTATTCCCTTGAATGTCTGATTTTACTAATGAATCCGATCTCATTGAAATGGCTGACATCGTGATTCCTGCAATTGATCTTAAAGCATTTCCTGATCTGTCAGGATTGCTTCCACCAATACTATTAAAATTAATTGTACTATTATTTGTATTGCTTGTTATTCCAATACCAATCCAAGTTGTTGTTTGAGATACGTCATTATAAATTCTGTTTGAATCTATAACTATACTATCACCCATACAAGTAGAATTAAATAAAATTGCTCCGTTACTTGAAGGAAGCCAACCTGTAATATTATTCTGTATTATTGCAATTGCACTGTTTTTTTCATTGAGCACAGTTTCAGCACCTGTCGAACCGATAGCGACTCCATAAGATCCCGGGTTTGTCCCTGTTGATGCCTGAAATAAGCAACTATCAACTGCAATACTGTCATTTCCAAGCGGACCCGTAGTATTTGAAAACTGAATCATAGGTGAAGCATTATTCGATGCATTACTTTCTAAAATACAATGTCCAATACCGTTTGCTCTCGCATCATTTATAAATCTTAAAATTGGTCCCGTTGCAGATGGAGTTGCATTATTATTTACAAATCTTAAATATCTTCCTGCACCTCCGAATCTACCGTCAATGATTACATTGTCGGCACCATCAAGAACCATCATTGGTGCGTTACTGCCAAGTGTAGTTGCTTCTAAAGTCAAAACTGAAGCGGCACCCGGGACTATAAATAGTTTATAAGGATGTGCGAATTGAAGCAAAGAAATAGCACCGGTTTCAACAGTATTTGCTATAACCACAGCAATAACATCTTCTGTTACCAACCCGGAATTAATCGCATGGAATAAACCTCCAATATCAGTGAGTGAAGCATAAGTAGCACCGCCACCGCCACCGACCGTGACAATTAAATCTAAATCGTCAGAGCCGAATTTACCGCTTTTTACAATTTGCATTGCGGTTTTTAAATCAGGGGCAATTTCTTTTGTCCCTTTTGTATTATTTTTGATTTCAACACCTGCCGAAAAAGCAGAAACTGTGAATCCAAAAACAAAAAACATTAAAATTGTTAAATTTTTGAACATAATTTTGTTTTATTTTTATTTCTGTATTAATAATTAAAAAAAAATTCTAACAAAATCCTAACAAAAAAAGAAATGGCTTGATGAAAAATTCACCAAGCCATTTTTTAAATTAAAAATTTAAATCTAATTTATTTTAACAATTGCATTTTTTTCGTAGTAACGAATTCCTGACCGTTTAAACCAACAGCAATAATTCTATAGAAATAAGTACCACTTGAGAGTGAACTGAAATTAATCTGTGATGTGTAATAACCTGCAGTTTTAAGTTCACTGTTCAATACAGAATATACTTCTCTACCCATTATATCAAATACTTTTAATGTAACTTTGCTGTCAAAAGGTAAATCATAGTTAATCTTAGTCGAAGGATTGAATGGGTTCGGATAGTTCTGACTTAAATCAAACTTTGAAGGAACTCCGACAATTATTTCAGAAGATAAATTGAAATATTCAAAGTTTCCGTTAAAATCTTTTTGTTTTAATCTATAGTTATATTTTGCAGTATTTAAATTGTTATCATTAAATGTATAATTTTTAACAGAATTTGAATTACCAGCACCGTTTACAGATCCGATTTTTGACCAAACTTCAGAACCTTCAGATTTTCTTTCAATATCAAATCCTGCATTGTTAGTTTCGGATGAAGTTGACCAGTTTAAAACAACGTTGTTACGGTTAACATCAGCAGTGAATGAAGTTAATTCAACCGGTAGCGGGTTTTCACTTTCAAGACTTGCTATACCAAATTGAGAAAAACCTGTTACACCTGTTGCTGTTAAAACATTTGACGCAAATGTAGTAGATAAAGGAACCCAAGGTCCATTTGCATCAGTTCTTTTTACAATATATAATTTATTAGCATTTAAAACACCTGTATATCCTGAAATGTTAATGCTAATATTATAAACTGCTGCATTATTATGATCATAAGTTAATGTATAATATCCGTCTGGTGAAATTCTATCAGGTCTGAAAATAGATCCATCCTGAGTTGTTGCAGCACCATTGAAAACAAAGATAGAGTCTGAAAAAGACTGAGGAGCACTTTTAGTTCTGCTAAAGTTTAAAGAACCACCTGCCGGACCAATCGCAGTAAAATCAACTGTTACACCATAATCTAAACCACTATCAAAAGGACCAATGAAATTTACAGGACCGGTAGCGTTAATTGTCTGCTGAGCAAAGTTATTTACATTTTGAATTGTTAAATTATCAATAAAACAATTATTACCAAATGCAGTTGTTCCAACAAATGCAATCATAACGCAACTATTACCAGCATAAGCAGATAAGTCAACAGTTTCCTGTCTCCACATCCCAGTTGTTGTCGGAAAGAAACTGGATGTTCCGTCAGGTGTTGTTGATAAACTTGGATTTGATAATCTTGATTTATCATACGTGGTAGGATTCCATGTATTACCTCCGTCAACAGAAACAAATACCTGTAATCTGTCATTATCACCGGCATAAGATCTATAAGCAACGAAGAAATTTAAGACAGGATTTGTTGCCAATGTAAAATCAAGTAATGGAGATCTTAAAAAACCTGTTCCTGATGAAACGTTATAAAAGTTTGCATAAGCAGCAGTATTTGAATCACCTCCGTTAGGATCTACAAGTGTAGGAGCAGTACCTAAAAACCATAAAGCTGTACCGCTTGTTGTCCAACCATCTAAATTATTAAAATTGTGTGAGAATGGTAAAGTTTGATTATTACCAACATTAAAAATCATAGTTAAAGTATCATTAGTCAAGTCCTGATCACCGGGTAATGAAGTATAAAATTTAATTGTATTTTGACCATTAACTAATGTTATGCTTGACATTCCATCAAATAAAACATTTGCTGTTCCGTTGAAAGCAAGAGGTCCAGGAACTATAACAGGACCGACAGGCATTCCACCGTTTTGAGTGTAATACACAGAAATATTTGATTGAGGATTTTCTCCAAAATTTTGAACAGTAACTGTTGGAGTTATAACTGCTCCGGGACAGAAAGGAGGATTTGGAGAAACGTAAGCAGAAACACCTACATCATTTAAAACCGGTAAACCAACCGATACATCATCTATATAACAACCATTACCGTCGGAATTTAAATGTTTAAATCCAATCCATGAAACCATTCCTGCATAAGCATTTAATGGAATTGTATATTTTATCCAAGTAGCAGCAGTGAGATTTGCAACATCAATACTTGCGAGCACTGTTGTAAAACTTGAAACAGTAGAATCTGTAGTTGAAATATAAACAATTAATGAATCAGGTGGAAAAGCACCGGCGAATTGTTTTCTTATCCAAAAAGTAAGAGAATCATTAGCACCGGGAGTAAATCTTTTTGTGATTAACCAATCAAGACCGGCAGGAGCTTCATAATTTATGAAAGCACTTGCAACACCTGATCTAAACTGTGTAGTAGTTCTAACCCATTGAACAGAACCAATTTCGCTAACCCTGCTCCACCCGTCAGGCGGGAATGTTACACTTTCAAATCCTTCATTTAGTTTATATTGAGCCCTTAAATCTAATGACCCTAATAAAATAAATGAAATTAATAAAAGAAATAGTTTTTTCATTTGTTTTCCTTTTTAAGTTTTTAAAAACTAAAATCGTATGTAAAATTTATTATTTTTATTTATCAGATATAGCGAGATAAACTGATAGCGGAAAATTAAAATAAATCAATAATGATTTATTATTTAAAATTGTTTTATTAAAATGGCTGTTTAATAACTTTAACATTAAAAATACAGTTTTTTGTTTAATAGTATATATTAATAA